>JAMORZ010000040.1 GCA_027063295.1 Sulfurimonas sp. | reverse complement strand
TGTGTCCTGTCGGCGCACTTGTAGATACACACTTTATGTACAAGTCAAATGCATGGGAACTTACACAGATTCCTGCTACATGTGGACACTGTTCTGCTGGATGTCAAATATCTTACGATGTAAAACATACAAGTATTGAAAATCCAGAAGATAAGATCTACCGTGTGATGAACGAGTGGAACTATGTATCACTTTGTGGTGCTGGACGTTATGGATTTGACTATCAAAACAAAGATGTAACAAAAGATGAATCTGCATTTAATGCTGCTGTAGAAGCATTTAAAAAAGCGGAGTCTGTGAAGTTTACTTCAACTATCACAAATGAAGAAGCACTTCTTTTACAAAAACTCAAAGAAAAACTTGGATTTAAGCTTGTAAACGCAGAAGCAAAGGCTTTTCAAACTTTCTTGGCTGATTACTCAGAAGTGAGTGGTACAAAACTCTATGGTAGTGATCTTAAACAAGTACACAACTCTAACTTTGTTGTAAGTGTTGGTAGTGCTTTAAAAACAGATAATCCAAATGCTCGTTATGCTCTAAATAACTCAATGACAGTAAACAAGGGTGCTGGGCTTTACTTCCACCCTGTAAAAGATCCTATTATCGAAGGGCTTGGAAAGTCGATTATGACTGTAACTCATGCTCCACTTCAAGAGGAAGTAGCACTTTATCTTGTGCTTGATCTTTTTGCAGATAAAGAGAAGCTTCCAAGTGAGATTTCAGAGTACCTTGCATCATTTCACTCAGAAAAAACTATCATAGTAACTGAGACTATCAAAGAGAAAGTTGTTGAGATAGTAAAAGAGATAAAGATAAATGAAGAGACAGGTGAAGAGGAAGAGGTTGAAGTAGAAAAATCTAAAATGGTTCCTAAAAAAGTTGAAAAAGAAGTGGTTGTTGATGATAACCGACTTTTAGAGATACTTGGAGCTGATGATAGTTTTATGGAAAAACTTGAAAAAAATCTCAAGAAAAAAGACAACTTCCAACTTATTGTAGGACCAGATCTTTATACTCATCCAAATGCTAAAAATCTTGCTCGTTTAGTAGCGCTTGTTGAGAAATATACTGCATTTGAAGTGACGATGATTCCAGCACTTACAAACTCACTAGGTGTTGCACTTATTTGTGAGCTTGATGATGAGGCGACTGGTTATACTGTGGGTTACAACACAAAAGCTGATTTTACGCTTTCTGCTTTAGGTGATGGCGATCTTGATATGCCAGCGATCAATCAACAAGAGGGAACACTTACATCTATCAACAAACGTGTAAACCCTACAAACGCAGCTATCGGTTATGGTGGATATGAGCTTAATGATATTGCCAATGCTCTAGGTCTTGAAGCAGAGCTTGTGATTGAATACACTGAAGAGCTTCCAGTTACAGCTGGTTTTCAAACACAAAAATTTGATGATCTTCCAAATCATTACGAAAATGATGGTACAGAAGTTCGCGGATATGTGTTAGAAAATGTAGCAATTAAGCCAAGTGGTGATGAAAGTGTTGAAAAATTCAGTGAAGATAAGTTAGAAGGTAGTATAATCTATCTAGCAAATCCAGTCAGACAATTTACTGACTTTACCAATAAAACTACTGAGCTTGATGAGCAAAGTGGTATCTACATGAGTGAAGAGTATCTTAATAACTCTGAGTTCAATGCAGGTGAGCGTGTAAAAGTGAAGACTCAAAACGGGGAAGTTACAGCAGAGATTGTAAGTGATAACAAAATCCAAGGGGAGATTGTTGTTATTCCAACGTTTGATTCAAAATTAAATTCAGAGGCACTCGTAAGCGGTTACCGTTTTGCAACAGCTTCGATTGAAAAGGTGTAATATATGGACAGCGCATATTTAATTGAAACGATAATTAAAGTCGTAGTTATTTTACTTATCTTCTCAGCACTCGCTGGGATTGGTACATATTTTGAGCGTAAGGTTCTTGCATTTATGCAACGTCGTCTTGGGCCGATGAATGTTGGACCATACGGGTTGCTACAAGTTGGTGCAGATGGTATCAAGCTTTTTACAAAAGAGGATATTATCCCATCGAATGTTGTAGGAAAAATCTTTAAGATTGCACCGGTAATTACAGCTGCGACTGCGTTTATGGCAGCAGCTGCGATTCCGTTCTTGCCATCATTTGAGATCTTTGGATATGAGGTACATCCAATCGTAGCAGATATCAATATTGGTATTCTCTACATCCTTGGTATCATGGCAGTTGGTCTTTATGGTCCACTCCTTGGTGGTATGGCAAGTGCAAATAAGTTCTCACTCCTCTCAGCTGCTCGTGCTGCTGCGGTATTTATCTCTTATGAGGTTGTAACAGGTCTTTCGATTTTAGCTCCAATTATGATGGTTGGATCACTTTCGTTGATTGACTTTAATGAGTACCAAACTGAGAATGGTTGGATCATCTTCAATATGTACGGTGTAGGTTTTGTTTCTTTTATCCTCTTTTGGATAGCAGCATTTGCTGAGACTGGTCGTACACCTTTTCACCTTATTGCAAATGACCATGAGATTATTGATGGTTTTGGTACTGAGTACTCTGGTATGAGATGGGGTCTTTTCTTCATTGGTGAGTATGCAAATATGTTCTTTATCTCTTTTGTAATTCCACTTCTTTTCTTA
>JAMORZ010000039.1 GCA_027063295.1 Sulfurimonas sp. | reverse complement strand
CATCGCTGATAATACTGCAGGTTTCACTTGTGGGAATGTAGGTCGCTGCCTAGTTTAAATCAGATTTGACTTTCTCTTCTTTTCTTCGATTATTACTTTAATTTTTATCTTTATTTACTTGTTTATAACCTCTTCTATGATATCATTTCATATATTATTCTAATGGATATTTTATGAAATCATATATTAAAGATCAGATCAAAAAATCTTTTGAAACAAAACAGGCACTATACGAAAATGAAACAGTGTTAACCGCAATAGAACAAGTAGCTAAAAAATGTGTAGAACTTTATAGAAGTGATAAGAAAACAATTTTAGCAGGTAATGGTGGGAGTGCTGCAGATGCACAGCATATTGCAGCAGAACTTGTTGGACGATATGGGTTTGATAGACCATCAATCCCTTCTTTAGCACTTACTACGGACACTTCAAATCTTACAGCAATTGGTAATGATTATGGATACGATTATGTTTTTTCTCGTCAAATCGAAGGAATGGGTCAGGATGGTGATATTTTTATTGGTATCTCTACATCTGGAAATTCAAAAAATATAATCAATGCTTTCGAATCTGCGAAGAAAAAAGGGATACTCTGTGTCGCTTTAGTTGGTCGTGATGGCGGAGAGATGGCTAAAATGGCAGATATTGCTATTGTTATACCATCAAATTCCACTCCACGAATTCAAGAATCTCATATCTTAGTTGGTCATATTATTTGTGATATTATTGAAAAAGAGATTTTTGCTGATGGAGTGAGTAAATAGTTGATGCAAAAAGCTCTTTTTCTTGATCGTGATGGTGTGATAAATGTTGAGAAGCATTACCTATATAAAATTGAAGATTTTGAATTTATAGATGGAATTTTTGAACTTTGCTCTTTTTATCAGAATAAAGGTTATAAAATCTTTGTTGTTACAAATCAATCGGGTATAGCAAGAGGGTATTACACAAAAGAGGATTTTTTAAAATTAAGTTTATGGATGGAGCAATCATTTAAAGATAATGGTGTGATGATTGAGAAAACTTATTGCTGTCCTCATCATCCTGATATCTCAGGTGCATGTAAATGTCGTAAACCAAAGCCAGGTATGCTTTTAGAAGCAGCTAAAGAGTTTAATATTGATCTTCAAAAGTCTATAATAATAGGTGATAAAGAAAGAGATATTGAAGCTGGCTTAAATGCAGGATTGAAAAAGAGTTTTTTATTTTGTGAAGATGGTAGTATTGTAAGTTCAAAAGCAGATAAAATAGTAAAAAAATTAGATGAGATTTGGAAATAATAGATGTTGATTTTAAATTGTGGCGGTACCTTTAATAAAAGATACAATTCAAAAAATGGTGAGCTTGAAGTTCCATATGATAACAAAGTTATTGATGAAATCATGTCACATACAAATGGGGCATATAATCTTGCAGGCGTAGTGTATAAAGATTCTTTAGAGATGGATAGTGATGATAGAAAAATGATAGCTGATATTATTTTTCACTCTGAAGAGAGAAATTTTTTGCTTGTTCATGGAACGGATACTATTGATATAACTGCAGAGTTTTTATCTGAAATTTTTGATGATAGATTAATAGTGCTGACAGGTGCAATGAAGCCGTATGAGATAGATAAGTCAGAGGCAAGTTTTAATCTTGGTATGGCGATTGGATTTTTAGAAGGATCGGAAAAACAAGGTGTTTATATTTGCATGAATGGTATGGTTATGCCTTGGGATAAAATTGTAAAAAATAGATCATTAGGGAAGTTTGAAGTTGTCTGAAAAAATAGTATGTGACCATTGTCATTTGGAGTTTAGCAAAGAAGTAATGATCGAGGATGATGGGCATTATTTTTGTTGTAATGGTTGTCAGGGAGTTTTTCACCTACTCTCAGAAGAGGGATTAGATAGTTTTTATGATAAGGCTAGTGGTGTAAAACTTGCTCCACCAACACAACAATATGAAGATTCATCTAATTTTGATGCAGCTGCATTTTATGATAAATTTGTAAAAATTAACAATGATGGCTTTTATGAAGTTTCTTTAATTATTGAAGGAATACACTGCTCAGCGTGTGTTTGGTTAAATGAAAAAGCACTTCATAAAATGGATGGAGTTATTGAAGCAAATATAAACTTCACTAATAATAAAGCTCATATAATATGGGCAGATAATGTTGTTAAGCTTTCACAAATTATAGATATGATAAGAGCTATTGGTTACAATGCTTATCCATACGATGCTTCTTTACAAGAAGCACATGCAAATAGAGAAAGAAAAGATTATTATCTACGTATGTCTGTTGCAATTTTTGCAACAATGAATATTATGTGGATTGCTGTAGCTCAATATGCAGGATATTTTACAGGAATTACACAAGATATTAAAACAATTTTAAATGTAGCAGAGGGAGTTTTAGCTACACCTGTATTGTTTTATAGTGGATGGATTTTTTTCCGTGGTGCATATTATGGTTTGAAAAATAAAGTTGTAAATATGGATATTTTAGTAGCTACAGGTGCTTTACTAACATATATATATTCTATATACATTACAATTATTGAGAATGGTGAAGCTTATTTTGACTCTGTGAGTATGATTATCACTTTTGTATTGATTGGAAAATTTTTAGAAGTTTTGAGTAAAAAAAATGCGGCTGATACTCTTGATGTAATTGGAAAACATATTCCAAGTGAAGTAAATATTATTAGAGATGGTAAAATTGTATCTTCAAAGTTACATGATGTTGTTGTGGGTGATATCGTGGTTGTTTCATCAGGAGAAAAAGTACTTCTTGATGGTGAGATTACAAAAGGATCTGGTACTTTTGATGAATCAAATTTAACAGGTGAGAGTGATCCTGTATTTAAAACAGTAGGTCAAAGTGTAGTAAGCGGTACTACAAGTATTGATGCTGATATTGAATTTATGGCAACGAAAGACTATGAGCACTCTACATTATCAAATCTAGTACAGCTTCTTGAGAGTGCTATCAATAAAAAACCACGTATTGAACAGATGGCAAATAAACTTTCAGAATATTTTTCGACAGTAATTTTAGTTTTGGCAATAGGCACATTTATAGGTTGGTGGTTATGGCCACATAGTTTTGATACAGCTTTTATGGTTGGGATCTCTGTTATTGTCATTGCTTGTCCTTGTGCTTTAGCACTTGCAACACCGGTAGCTACATTAGTTGGACTAAGTTTGGGTGCACAAAGAGGTATTTTGTTTAAGGAAGCAGCTCAGTTAGAAACTATGGCAAGTTGTGATGTTTTAGTATTAGACAAAACTGGTACTTTAACAGAGGGGAAACCAAGAGTTATAAATGAAGAAGCAAAGACTAATTTTGATAGAAATCTTTTATATGCACTTGCTAGTGGATCTAAACATCCAGTTTCTATTGGTATTAAAGATTATATCTATGAGGAGCATTTTCAATCTTATGTGCATGATACATACGAACAAATAGCATCTCAGGGTATTAAAGCGACTATAGGTGGCTTTGAGCTTTTAGGTGGCAATGAAAAACTTATGAAAGCACATGGCATTGAAATAGCAGCTTCCAATAGTACAAATAGTCTTTTTTATTTTGCTATTAATGGTCAACTTGTTGCAAAATATGAACTCAAAGATACAATAAAAGATGGTGCACAAGAACTTGTTGACGGTTTAAAGAAGCAAGGTATCGATGTTGTAATGCTTACAGGAGATAATCAAAGGGTAGCAAAAAATATTGCTGATGAAGTCGGTATTGTAAAGGTTTTTGCACAACAAACACCAGAAGAAAAAGCAAATTACATAGAAAGACTACATAATGAAGGTAAAACAGTTGTTATGGTTGGTGATGGTGTTAATGATATTTTGGCTTTAGCAAAAGCACATATAGGTATTGTGATGGGAAGCGGGAGTGATATTGCTGTAGATGTTGGAGATGTTGTTTTATTGCACGATTCTTTAGTTTCTTTGCTCGATGCATTTAAAATCTCAAAAACAACCTTTGCTCTTATTAAACAAAATCTTGGAATATCGTTAGTTTACAATGCTATTACAATACCTTTAGCAATGGCTGGATATGTGATACCTTTGGTTGCTGCAATTTCGATGAGTGTTAGTTCACTTCTTGTTGTTGGCAACTCAATGAGAATAAGATATAAATGGAGTAAACAATAATGGATAGTTGGGTAATTGCAATGATGCTTGGGGCATCTATTTTTTTGGGCGCAGTGGCTCTTTTTGCGTTTTTATGGGCTTTGAAAAATGGTCAATTTGATGATGAAGAGAAGTTTCTGAATGCTGCTAAATTTGATAATGAAGATGATCTAAACGATGCAGTGAATGCACAAAGAAAAAAGGAAGAACTAAAGAAAGCTTATAAGCCTGAGTAGTTTGGAGAATTGCCATAAAGGCAATTCAAAGTAAATAAATTCTTATTTACCCCAAGTATTAGCGATGTCTTGAATTTGAGCATCAGAAAGGTTTTTAGCAAAGTTTTTCATCATCATACCTTTACCATAAGTATTTTGAGTACCAGCTTTATAACCATTTAGTGCAGCAACGATGTCAGCTTTTTTCATAGTATTTGGTTTAGATTGTTTAACCATAGTGTTTTTTGAACCATCTTTACCATGACACCCAACACATGAACCTGGAACACCAGCCATAAGAGTAGAAGCTACAGTTAAAGCAGCGATTGAAGCGATTGCTAATTTTTTCATTTTTTTTCCTTAATTTGAAATTTCACCTACATTATAATGCTTTGTGTCTTAAATACTTGTTAATGAATTTAAAGGTATTATTTTATTAAATTTATTAGATACAGGTGTGAAGATGAGATACATTGACGAAGATTTAGCAGGTAAAACCATCCTGATAACAGGTGGAGCAGGATTTATTGGGAGTAACCTCGCATTTTATTTCCAAAAGAATCATCCTAGAGCAAAAGTGGTTGTTCTTGATAGCTTTAGAAGTGGTGAGACATTTAGCAATGGTAATTTAAAATCTTTTGGTCATTTTAAAAATCTTCTAGGTTTTCGCGGAGAGATTATTAGTGGAGATATTAATGACAAGGAGTTGTTACTTGATCTAGAGATGAATTATCAGTTTGATTATATTTTCCATGAAGCAGCTATCAGTGATACTACAGTTCAAGAACAAGATCTGATGATAAAAACAAATGTCAATGCTTATAAAGACCTTTTGGAACTTGCACTAAGACATGGTGCAAATATGATCTATGCTTCCTCTGCTGCAACTTATGGCAATGCATTATCACCACAGAGAGTTGGCTCTGAAGAGCCAAACAATGTGTATGGATTTTCTAAACTCTCAATGGATCATCTAAGCCGTGAATATATGCAAGATGCAGATATCTCAATTGTTGGACTGCGTTATTTTAATGTGTATGGTGCAAGGGAGTATTTTAAAAACACAACTGCATCAATGGTACTTCAGTTTGGACACCAGATACTTGCAGGGAAAAATCCTCGCCTTTTTGAGGGAAGTGACAAGATACTTCGTGACTTTATATATATAGAAGATATCATTCAGGCAAATATCAAAGCGATGGATCCAAAACAGAGTGGTATCTACAATGTAGGGACAGGAAAAGCTAGAAGTTTTCAAGATATAGTAGATATTTTACAGTATGAGCTTGGAACATCTTTGGAGTGTGAATATATCCCAAATCCGTTTGTGGGTTCTTATCAGTTTCATACTGAAGCAGATATATCAGAGACAAAGGAGGCTTTAGGGTATGCACCTGCGTTTGAGATGGAAGATGGGATTAAAGCCTATGTAGATGAGATTAGAAGAATCTATGAGAGTGAAGTGAAAAAATAGATGCAAAGTTTTAGAGAGAAACAGCCTAATATCCTTGTTGTTGGGGATTTAATGATAGACCACTACTTATGGGGGAGTTGTGAGCGCATAAGCCCTGAAGCACCCGTGCAGGTGGTAGATATAGCTCGTGAGACAAGTGTGCTTGGTGGTGCTGGAAATGTTATAAACAATCTTAAAACACTTGGTGCGAAGGTGAGTGTTGCAAGTGTTATAGGTGATGATGAGAACGGTCGCGAACTCTTGGCTATGCTTAAAGATATAGATGTAGATAGCTCAAATATCATCACTCAAGAGGGGCGTAAAACATCAAAAAAATCACGAATTATTGCAGTAAGTCAGCAGATACTGCGTTATGATAAAGAGAGTAAAGAAAATATCTTACTCTCTTCTCAAGAGAAATTACTACAAGTACTGCAAACAAATATAGCTGCATTTGATATGGTGATACTCTCAGACTATGGTAAAGGTGTGCTTCGTGATGAGTTGTGTCAAGAGATTATCTCTTTGGCAAAAGCACATAATATACGAGTACTTGTTGATCCAAAAGGGAGTGATTTTTCCAAGTATAAAGGAGCTTACCTTTTAACACCAAATAAAAAAGAGGCTATCTTAGCTACGGGCATAGAGATAGTAGATAACTCTTCACTGCGTTTGGCTTTGGAGAAGTTGAAAAAAGAGTGTGAGTTAGGTATCTCGCTTATCACACTCTCAGAAGATGGGATAGCAACACTTGATAAAGAGGTAGAGATATTCCCAACAGTTGCCAAAGAGGTGTTTGATGTTACAGGAGCAGGAGATACTGTGATAGCTTCTATTGCGTTTGCTCTTAGTGTTGGCAAAACTTTACAAGAGACTGCTGCATTTGCCAATCTTGCTGCTGGTGTGGTTGTAGGTAAAATAGGGAGTGCTACAGTTACTTTGGATGAGATAGAGGAGTATGAAGCTAGTTTGCATAAAAGTACCTCTGATGCTCATATAAAGAGTTTTGATGAGATTGATGCGATTGTAAAACGCTCTAAAGAGATGGGGAAAAGGGTGGTTTTTACAAACGGATGTTTTGATATCTTGCATGTTGGACATGTAAAATATCTTCAAATTGCAAAAAGTTTTGGAGATATCTTGATTGTTGGGCTAAACTCTGATGCTTCGGTATCACGCCTAAAAGGTCCTAGCCGTCCTGTAAATATTGCAGAAGATAGAGCCTACCTCTTAGCTGCACTAGAGGCAGTTGATTTTGTAGTACCATTTGAGGATGATACTCCTTATGAGCTGATTAAAATGATAAAGCCTGATGTGCTTGTAAAGGGTGGAGATTACGAAGGTAAGGCAGTTGTCGGAACAGAATTTGCTAGTGAGTTAAAACTTGTTGATTTTGTCGATGGCAAAAGCACAACAAAAACAATTCAAAAAATTCAAGGACAATTATGTTAAAAAAGCTTGGTTTACTAAGTATAACAACTGCTTCACTGTTTGCATTACACACAATGGAAATAAATATTAATGATAAAGATTTGGAGCTGAATGCTCAGTTTGATATGGGACAGTTTAATGATGCTGTTGAACCAGATACAATGTTTGTTGGCTTGAAATTTTTAAAAGCTGATGACGAAAATTCTGATAATGATAATGCAGATTTAGATCCATATTATGAAGCTAGTTTTTTGATGATGAAAGAAGTTGGGAATTCAAACTTCAAACTTGGTCTTGGTGGTAAATTTAATTATACAAAAAATTATTCATCCATACCTTTAGGTGTAGAGGGTTCTTATGTAATAAATACCAGAGAATTTATTCCATTTTATATTAATGCAGCAGTTTACTATGCACCATCAGTTTTAGCTTTTAATGATGCTGATGATTTTTTTGAGACACGTCTAAGTATTGATGTAGAATTAATAGAAAATGCTAAATTGACATTAGGATACAGAAAGCTCGATACTGATTTTGAGAACTTTGATTTTACCTATAACCAATCATGGTATGTAGGATTTAAGTTTAGTTTCTAAAGTATAGATTTTACAGCTTCAATCACCTCAGAAGCTGTAATACCTTTCATGCACTCATGGTGTTTGAGTGGACACTCTCGCTTCATACATGGAGCACACTCCATATCGTGCCTTACAATCACACTTTTTTCATTCATCCATTGTGATGTCTCTTTATGTTTTGTGGGTCCAAAGATAGCCACTGTTGGTACCTGATATGCTGCTGCAATATGCATAGGACCACTATCATTTGTGATAAACAAAGAACACCCTCCAACATGGCTGCATAGCTCCTCTACTGAGGTTTTTCCTGCAAGGTTGGTGAAGTTGCTGATGTTGAGTTTTTCTAAAGAGTTTTGTATATCTGCTGCCATCTCTACCTCATTTGGTCCACCAAAGATGATGATGTCGTATTTCTCGCTAAATGCAGCTGCCACTTGGGCAAAACGCTCAGGGTACCAACGCTTCGCACTTCCATACGTTGCTCCTGCGTTTATCCCTAAAGTTGGTTTGTCGAAGTTGTGTTTTGATATGTAGAGCCTAAGAGGTGGCGTTTCATTTTGGTACTCATCTGTATTTTGCATAGCTATTTCGATGTATTGAAGTACGAGGTGTTGGTGGGTGCTTACTTTTTTTGGATGACTCAGCAGAAGCTGTGAGTGCCATGATCTTCTTGCTAGTGTTAAAACTGTACCTGTGAAATATGAAAGAAGTGAAGCATGGATCTGGTTACGAAAGTTTACAACCATATCAAACTCCCCCAGCTCTTTTGCAAGTTTATAGGTTGCAAGTAGTCTCGAAGATGCTTTTTTCGTTTCATCTACTACTGTGTTTATGCATTTGGGGTGGTGTTTGAGTGCTTCTATACTTACATAACTTCCTATAAATGTAAAGGCAGTTTGTGGGTAGTAGTGTGCTAAAAGCTCAATGGCTGGTGTTGTCATAATGGCATCACCAAGCCAGTTTGGAAGGATAATCAGTATTTTCATGGTGCCCACCTATTTTGTTCTAAGAGTTTAGCTTCAGCTGTATCAACCCCAAAGAGTAGCTTTTTTATCTGCTCTTTTTTGTTGTTATCTCCTCTAAACTCGACTACATTTTTGAAATTGTATTTTAAGTAACCATCATCTGTGATTAAACCGATGAGGTTACCTGCATAAAAATAGACAAAACGTTTTGCAACTTCTGCATCAAAGAGTGAACTTCCCATTGTTGCTATATCTGCCTTCCATCCAAGCATATCTACTATGGTAGGAAATATATCATTATGGCATCCAAGTGTTTGTATCTCTTTGGGTTTGAAAATTTTTGGAGCATAGATGATAAGGGGGATACGAAAATGCTCAATAGATGGAAGATGTTTATCATTTGGACGATATTTTTTTGCTATCGGGTTGAGGGCATCACCACTTCCATGGTCTGCTGTAAAGATGAAGATGGTTCTCTCAAACCATGGCTCTTTTTTCACACTCTCCATAAAGCGTTCTATAGCATTGTCTGTATAGATAAAGGCATTGAGTGAGCCATTATAGTTTTTTCTATCATGAGGATATCTTTCAAACTTTGCACTTGGAAGGTAAAAGTCTGAGTGTGTAGAGTCTGTAAAAGCAAAGCCTAAAAAAGGCTCTTTTAGAGTATTGAGTTTTTTATGGTAAAAATCAAACATATTAAAGTCATAAGTACCAGTAAGTGGAGCTCTGCCTTCATCAACACTTTCTACATTTGGCATATCTTCTGCACCATAAAACTGATCAAATCCAGCCAAGTGACTTACCGCATCAACTCTGTAAGAGCGACGATTTGCTGCTTGCATAGAAAGGGTAGAGTAGCCGTTTTCTTTGGCAATTTTACCAAGGTAGCTTAAAGATGAAAGTTCCAAGCCTTTACCAAGATACTCTGAACCTGCGGGGATGGTAAGCCCTGTAAAGAGTGAAGTAATACCAAAGATGGAGCGATATCCATTTGAGTAAAAGTTGGTAAATTTGAGCCCCTCATTAGAGAGTTTTTTAAAGTATGGTGTTACATTGAGCTCTTTGTAGTGGGTAAAACCATCAAGATGTTCTGCTCCAAAAGATTCAAGCATCACTATAACAACATTGTATTTAGGTATATCTTTTTGTGTGTAAGAACGCAGAAGTGGATAGTTTTTATCTTTAAAAGGTGCATTTTGTGTTGTTTGTGCAGCTTTTGTGATCTTTATGGCTTTTTGAAGTGGCATCAGGTTGTGTTTTTGAGTTGACTTTGCTGTTCTATAAATTGTGAAAAAACCATTAAGTGCGAGATTTCCACTAGAGACCTTGTTTACTGCAAATGCATCGCTACTTCCAAAGCTTTTACCTGAGAGGGTATTTCTAATGCCTAAAAAGACAACAAGTACACTTAAAAATGAAAAAAGTGCCAGATATTTCCCTTTGATAAAATGTTGCAATGGGGTGGCAAAAAATTTAAAAGTAGCATATAAAAACAAACCATTAAATAGTGTTGCACCTATGGTGTAAGGAAGCATAGAACCAAATGCCATTCCTATAATGATATCCATATCATTTGAGAGGTTGAAAATCTCATTTGAGATATGTCTGTGGATAAAATCAAAATAAAGAACATCACTAAAGCTTAAAGTAAAAATGGTACTAAAAATAACCCCCCATGCAAGACCAAGGAGTAAGCGAATTTTTCTTTGAGGGATAAACATCATAAGAAGAACAAAAACAGATGAGAAAGTAAAAAGCGTAATGATATCTACACGCAGCCCCATAAAAAGAGATGCAAAAAGTTCAGATGTGCTTAAGTCTGCAAAGTCTTCAGGATAAAAGTTAAGCAAACTCAGTCGAATGAGCATCATAATAATAAGTGCAAAAAAGATGTAGGAGAAGATTTGGGTAAATTGATTTTTATGCATCATAACTACTACTTTGTAAATTGTTTGTTTTCATTAAGAACCTTTAGTATTTCTTTGTTCAGGTAGTTTTTATCATACTCTTGCAGCTCTTTGTATGTTGATGTTTCTCTTACTTTGTTATTGAGTGTGCGTGAGACTATATTTGAGATTGCTATGGTATAGTTTTTACAGACAAGAGCATTTTCATTCCAGTTCCCTATAAAGGAGCACTCTCTTTTATAGTTTGGTGCAAAGAGATCATCCCCATGTGCATAGTCTGATGTTGGGTTGGTTACACCTAGTTGTTTCATAAGTGTTGGGATGATATCTAGGTGTGATGTCATATGGATGATTTTTTGAGACTCTTTAGCAGGTATGTGAAAAATGAGTGGTGAGCCAACCTGATACTCATCATAAGCACTGTTGTGCCCAAAAAAACCATGCTCATAAAACTCCTCTCCATGGTCTGAGAGTAAGATAATGATTGAGTTTTCGTAAAGATTTTGCTCTTTTAACTTTTGGATAAATGCTCCAAAGAGTGCATCCACAAAGTGTGCAGAGTTTTTGTATCGGTTGTACCTTACCTCTTTGTCAGACTTATTGACTGTGAGGTAGTCATTTTGTGCATTGTCAGGTGTGAAAATACGATGCTCTTTTGGGTATACTGCTGCATGGAGAGAATCGAGCCAGAGAAATGAGAAAAGAGGTTTTGTTTTATCTTGTTTGTTTAACCATTTGTCAAAATAGTTGATTACATCTTTGTCTTTTTTTGTATGAGAAGCTTTAAAGTCATCTTTTATGGAGGGTTGTACATTATTAAAGATAGTTTTTCTAAACTCAGGCCACTCCAAAGTCACACTGGAGATGATAGATATATTGTAAGAGAGCTCTTTGAGAACATCAAAAAGAACTGAGCCTTTTTGTGCGTTTAAAAATCCAAACCAATAGCTAGAATTTATACCATAAAATATAGAAAACATACCAAAACGGGTGTTGTTCCCACCACTGATATTGTTGCAAAAACAGATATTTTCATCTGCAAAAGCTTTGATGTTGGGTGTGATCTCTTTGGTGATTGATTGTCTGCGGAGTGCATCTATACCAAAGATAAAGATATTTGGTCTTTTTGAGTTTTCTATTTTGATGGGATTGAGTGGATAGTTGATGTTTGTTATTTTGGAGATTTTTAGATTGAGTTTATCTGTTTTTGTTTTTTTCAAACCAAAATGTTTCATCAAAAATCTATCCATTGTAAGTGGTTGGTAGAGTGGTATCACTTTTGTACGCTCTAGTAGGTAGTTGTCTGCATGTAGGTTCGCAAATGCATAAGTGAGTTTTTCATAAACTATGATGAGAAAGAGTGCAGGAATAAGCAAAAGATTAAATTTTTTGTTTTGTTTTTGAAGTTGATGTTGTGGCAAGTTTTTGAGTTTTTTATAGCTAAAAACTGAAAAGGAGATAACAGCAAGAACAGCAACGATGATAACAATAGCAGCAGTTGTACTCATATAGAGACTATCGTATGCAGCAGGTGAGAAGATGATGTTAAGTACCATACCGTTGATGTGAAACTTCCACACTCTGTATATAGCAAAATCAAGAAGCAGTATGAGGTTTGTAAGGCTAAAGAGTGCCATGAAGATATAACTTGTCAGTTTAAACCTGAAAAATACTCTTAAAAGTATATAGTAGATAAGATAGATAGTTGCTATGGTAGAGATGAGTGCCAAAAAGGTAAAGAAAAAGTCATAAAGCCCATAGTTGTGGTTAAACTGTAAAAAAAGAAGTCCAAGAAGGGTTGTAAAGATAAGGTTGACTTTAAAATATAACGAGTTGAGTGCAGAGTAGTTCAAACAGTTTCCTTTTTTATATACAGTTTATCTTTTCACCAACTGCTTTGGTGATATAGATGTAGGTTGGTGCTGCTGAGATAGTGAGTGTCTCAGATGTGAGTTTGTTTCCGTTTTTGTCAAAAACTTTAAAAAACTCTTCGTTTTTTAGTGTGGTATCACTGAGTGACCAGTGGATCTGTAAAAGTTGTTCATCTACCCAACATTGCAGTATGTAGTAACCACGTTTGATATCCAGACGTAAAAACTGTGCCGAACTTAGAGTTGCTACCATAAACTTGTAACTCTCAAACGCAGTGCGTTTTTTTATCCTATCTCTGTTGTCAATAAGTCCATAACCTGGTGCTATGAGCTGATGCCATGAGAGTGTATCAACCTGCTGAGAAGCAAATGCCAAAAAATGGTAACGCAGCATAAAGTTTGCATAGCTCTCTTCATCGACACACTCGGTCTCACTTGTAGGAGCGTAGGGAGCTGTAGCTGTGATGGGCCAGTTTGTCTCTGTGATATGGAGCTTGTGCTCTGTTTTTGGACTGAGCCATGTCAGGGTACTTAGCCATGCTATTTTGTCTGAGAGGGTAAAACCTAGCTGTGTGTTCTCAGGTGCACCACGTCTATCAACATATAGCAGAGCACTCACTCCATTGTAGTGGATTTTGGCACGGTTAAAAAGGGTATGAAATGTGTAGTGGTACTCAAAATCTATCACACCACTCCCAATAAGGGTGATATTTTGAAACTGCGTTTGTTGCAGATCATAAGCAACCTTATAAAAATGCAGATACTCTCCAACAGAGAAAAACCCCCACTTTGCACGGTTGATAGTTGAGCCGATCTCAAAGATATCTACTCTGTTTTGAAGAGTTGAGAAGATCTGTTCTAGATTTGTGTGAAGCAGAGTGGCATCTTCTATGTTCTCCCTGTCTTGTAAAATCTTGAGTGTGATTTTTTTATGGGGTATCTTTTCAAGAAAGGAGCTGAGTTGTTCAAGCTTCTCCATCTCCCAAAGTTTTAAACGCACTAAGACTCTTGATGTGTTGAGCTCATCTATGAGTGTGAGTGTCTCTTGCGTTTCTCGCTCAAAATCAACACCTATACAGAAAAAATCTTTACTATCTATCTCTTTGCGTTTGACAAAAGGCAGAGCAAAAAGAGTCAGGGGTAAAAATAACATACCACTTAGGTATGTAAAGAGTAGTGAGAGGAGCTGTTTTTTTCTCATCTTTTTTTTAAAAGCTCTATCTTTGAGTTGTGCTGGTTGGTCGGAGTAGTCATCCCATTGAAACGGTTTATTCATAAGGGGAATTATAGCAATATAAAGTTAAAATAACTTCATGAATATTTTAGTAGTGCGCACCGACAAACTTGGTGATTTTATAACTTCTCTTCCCTCTATGTATGTTTTAAAACATCATAACCCTTCAAACAGAGTGATAGCCCTTGTTGCCCCACTCAATGAAGCTTTGGCAAAGAGCTGTGATTTTATCGATGAGGTGGTGGTTGATGATGGAAAATCTTCAGTGTTTGCACTTGCTGCAAAACTAAAACCATACAACATAGATGCTTCAGTAACACTCTTTTCCAACACCCGCGTTGCGTTTGCTCAGTTTTTAGCACGGATAAAAACAAGGATCGCTCCTGCCACGAAAATCGCACAAATCTTCTACACGCACAGGGTGGTACAGCGTCGCTCAGAGGTGAAGATGGCAGAGTTTGAATACAACTTAGCCTTAACAAAAGAGCTTTTTAGTGATATAGAGCTCTCATACCCTCAGCCATTATTGCATTTTGATGATGCACAAAAGGTTTATGATGTTTTTTGTGCTAACAACGATATCACTAAAGATGTTGTTGCGTTTCATGTTGGATTTGGTGGCTCAAGTGATGCAAACTGGAGTTTAGATGAGTATGTAGTGCTTATAAAGAACACCCTTTTGGCAAAACGTTACCAAGTGGTACTTACCTTTGGACCTGATGAGAAAGAGCTTTATGAAGAGATGCAGTTGCGTTTAGCTGATGAGGATGTTGTGTACTATCTCTCTTTAGATGGGTTGGTTTATTTTGCAAAGCTTGTGAGTAAGTTTAGACTTTTTGTGAGCACTTCGACAGGAACATACCATATAGCTTCAGCAGTGGGTACTCCAACGATGACCTTTTTTGCGGATACACTCTTTGCAAGTGCAGCCAGATGGAAAAGCATAGGAAAGAGCAGTAATCAAAAACACTATATGCTCCCACAAGATGAACAAAAACGCAGTGCGATTTTTAAAGAGGTCTCAAAAGAGCTATTTACCTTTTAGTTTGCGTTTGAGTAAAACTTTTTGTTTTAAAACTCTATCGTGTTTGAGAATCTCAAAGACAGCTTTTTGTGTATCGAGTGAAGCAAGGGTAGCATACTCTTTTGCAATCGTTGTCAAATCATCCTCATTAAACCAAAATTTGTTAAAATTTTCAAGCCCCTCATACCCATTGATAGGGCGAAACTTCATTCTGTTGATATCAACGATACTAAAATTATAACTATTGGCTTCTTTTTTTATTAAAACATTCCCCCCTGAAAAATCTGCATGCCACACCCCTTTTGAGTGTAGATCGTAAGCAAAATGGGCAAACTCCTGAAGAAGCTGTTGCTTGTAAGGGGGCTGTTGGTCACGTATATGTGCCATTGTAAAATCATATGCAAACTCTTTTGAGATAAAAAAACTCTCCTGAAGCAACCCAAAGTGAAAAAACTCTATATAGCCTATTGCTTCTGGAGTATTTATGTGGAGTTCTTGGAGTTTTCTGGCATTGTGAAATGCTTTGTAGGGTTTTGATTTTCTGATGTAAGCATAGACAAACTGATTGAGCAGATTGGGGATTTTGTATGCTTTTACAACAGTGTTTGTATCGTATATAGAGATGGTTTTGAGCTCATTTCTTGCCTTGTGAATACTCTTGGTATTTGTTTTAAAAATGGTTTTGATATCGATAAGCTTATCTTGAAAATGTTTGTAGTTGGGATTGAGTTCTAGTTTATATGACATGGAATTTAGCTACTTTATGATAAAATTAAACAAAAACAATAGATAGAGTTTTATATGCAAAAAAATATTACAGCCACAATTATAACATTAAATGAGCAAAAGCACATACGTGAAGTGATAGAAAATGTACAAAAGATATGTAATGAAGTGGTAGTTGTGGACTCTTTTAGCAGCGATGAGACATGCCAGATAGCAGAATCACTTGGTGCAAAGGTGATAAAGCAGAAGTATCTTGGTGATGGTGGACAAAAAGCTTTTTGTGAGCAGTTTGCTACAAACAAATGGATACTAAGTATAGATGCAGATGAGAGACTTGAAGATGAGGCGATAGAGTATCTGAGAAATTTTGATTTCGAAAATGGAGCGTATGATGGGTACTCATTTCGCAGAAAAAGTTTTATAGGCAAAAAATATATCAGACAATGGTATCCAGACAGAGTTGTAAGACTCTATAACAAAACAAAATGTGGAT
>JAMORZ010000038.1 GCA_027063295.1 Sulfurimonas sp. | reverse complement strand
AAAACAAAGAACAAAGCCGTATACCCAGGAATGTATGCAACTGTTAGCATCAACTAAGGAGTAATGAATGTTAAAACACAAACCTTACCAACCTACCGATGCAGCAGGGAAACTCGCAAAAACATTTTTGCGTAACCCTTTGACATCTGTACTTGGTGTATTTTTACTTGCTATTGGGTATCTCTCTTTACTCATTATGCCTCGTGAAGAAAATCCTCAGATGGTTGTAAGTGGTTCTACTGTTATTGTAGCACTTCCAGGAGCAAGTGCAAAAGAGGTAGAGAAGATCATCGTAAAACCACTTGAGCGTAAACTCAAAGAGGTAAAAGGAGTAGAACATATCTATGGTATGGCTATGGATAATGTAGGTATCGTAAATGCTGCATTTTTCATAGGAGAGAAAAAAGAGGATTCGAACCTTAAAGTATATGATAAGATAATGCAAAACTCTGATATGTTCCCAAAAGGTGCAATGCAACCTATCATCAAACCACTTGATATTGATGTAGATATTCCTATTGTATCGATTGCGTTTTACTCAAACAACAATAATATGAGTAAAACTGAACTTTACGATAAGGTAAAAGAGATTCAACACCATATCAACGGACTTGACAATGTCGCTGTTACAGAGATAAAGGGTGGTCATAAACATCAATTTAATATCGAAGTTGATATCAATAAACTCTCAGGGTATAACCTCTCTATGGGACAAATCATGCAAGCTGTTGAATCTCTTGCATACAATGTACCAGCGATTAAAAATAGAACTAAAGAGAACCAGATTGTTATGCTTGGTGTGAAAAATGCTATTGAGAGTGCTGAAGATGTTGGAAATATCATCGTAGCACAATATATGGGTTCACCAATCTATCTTCGTCAAGTTGCAAAAGTTGAAAGCTCTTATGATATCCAAAACTTCAAATCAGCTTCTATCATCATCAAAGATGGTGACAAAGTAAGTCCATCACATGACCAAGTAACACTGACAGTTTCTAAACTTCAAGGAACAAATGCAGTTATCATCGCAGATGAAGTAAAAGAGGAGCTTGAGCACTACAAAGATTTACTCAAAGAAAATGGTATAAGTTATGTGATCACACGTAATGATGGTGAGCGCGCAGATGAAGCCGTTAATGAGCTTGTTAAACACCTTCTTTTATCTATTGTTATCATTGCTATACTACTTATCTTTGTACTTGGATGGAGAGAGTCTTTAATTGTTACATTTACAGTACCTGCTATTTTGGCTATTACTCTTTTTGTAGCATACCTTACAGGGCAAACGATCAACCGTATTACCCTCTTTGCATTCTTGCTTTCACTTGGTCTTTTGGTTGATGCTGCGATTATTGTTATTGAAAATATCCACAGACATTACCACTCAGTTGAATCTGCTCATGAAGAGACAGATGAGCTTATGGTAAAAGCAACAGATGAGATCGGAGCACCAACAAATATCGCAACATTAGCGATCATTATGACAATGGTACCGATGGCGTTTGTTGGTGGAATGATGGGTCAGTTTATGAAACCGATCCCTGCAAATGTTCCAGTAGCACTTATCGCTTCACTTTTTGTTGCTTATATCTTTACACCATACTTAGCAGTACGTATTTTAAAACGTCCTGATCACTCTAAAGGGGAACACTAATGTTTGAAAAGTTTGAAAAACTGGTCCTAAATGGAATTCAAAGTGCTACCCAAAGAAAAATTATTCTTATTGGGACACTTGTTGCATTTATACTCTCTGTGCTTATGATTGCACCTACGAAAATGGTTCTTGCCAAGATGCTTCCAGGGAAAAACAATGATACATTTAATATCTATGTAACACTTGCAAATGGAAGCTCTATTGAGCAAACACAACAAGTTACAGAGTGTGTAAGCTCTTTTGTTGTAAAAGAGAAAGAAGTTCTTAACACTGAAGTTTTTTTAGGTATGGGATCTCCTCTTGATTTTGCTGGACTTATCAAAGGAAGTCATTTTAAAAATGCTGAAAATGTAGCTGAGATAGTTGTAAACATCACAAAAAAACATCACAGAGAAGAGCCATCATATCTTATGGTACAACGTATGCGTCCTATAATTCAAAGTGCATGTGAAAAACTCTATCCAGATACACATATCTCATTTGTTGAACCACCAGCAGGTCCACCAACACTCTCTGCTATCGTTATGGAAGTGTATGGTAACAACACAGATGAGATCCGTTCAATCGCAACAAAGATTGAAAAAATCTTTAGAAGTGTAGATGGATTGGTAGATATTGATACAATGGAAGATGAAGTTTATGACAAGTTTGAAGTGATTGTAAACTCTACGAAGATTGCAAAAAGTGGTGTTGATGTAAAACAACTCAACAACATCCTCTATCTTGCTTTTGAAGGTATGCAGATTGCAGTGAAAAACTCAGATAAGTTTAACGATCAGATCCCTATCTATCTTTCACTCTCACAAGAGTCTAAACGTTTTACATCGAAAAATCTTGATGCGATCAAAGCAAAACTTTCATCACTTAAGCTGATGAATAAAATGGGAATGATGATTCCTGTTACAGAACTTGTTGAGATTGTTCCAACAAAATCTAACCCTATGATTATGACAAAAGATCTTCATGAGATGACAAATGTTTTAGCTGAAACAGATATGGTGTCTCAAGTATATCCTCTTATTGAAGCAAAACACAAAATCATAGAGCAGTTCTCAAACGATTATGATGTT
>JAMORZ010000037.1 GCA_027063295.1 Sulfurimonas sp. | reverse complement strand
AGCAGCATAATCGACCCCATGGTGTGCTTTCCATTTGTGAAGCACAGGGTGCCATCTACGTTTTGAAAAGTATGATGATATACGAGCGCCCCTTACAGGTCGAGCGAGTAAAAACCCCTCTACTTCATGCCCCTTTTCATCATAGTATCTATCATCATCATTAAGATAAATATAGTGTTTTTTCTTCCTCATCTCTATCATTGCAGCTTTGAGTTTTGGCATCGAAAAAGCTCTTCCAAGGCGATACTTTTGATCATAGATCATCACAAGTTCATCACCTTTTCTGATATCGTTTTTAAAATTAAGTGAGTTTTTAAAACTTGATACAAAGATTTGAGCTAGTTTTTTACTTCCTGTATCTTTGAGTATATTGTACATTGGTGAACTTGTGATTGTTGTATGAAATGCTTCTGTTTTTGTAACAGAGATGATAGGGATAGCTTCAAAACCATACTCACCATTCTCTTTTTTATAGATATGGATTTGCAACTCATCATTGAGCGGGAGTAAAACCTGTTCTATGGTGTGGTTATCTGAGTATAAAATCTGATAATGCACACCAGAGCGCATCTCCTCTGTTAATCTTTGGTCATCCTTGTCTAAGTTGTAGTACAAAGAGCGTATAGGAAGATTGTTTTTCTCCAAAAACATTAAATATGTTTCACCATTCCCCCAACGAAAACGTTCCACTTCTGATGCATAAAGTGATGTTACAAAGAGTAAGAGTATGAAAAATCGTATCATTAAACTAAGCCTAAAGTAAATTATGTGCGAACTTTATCAAATTTTGGCTTAGTCTGAGGTTTGTTTGATATAATCGCATAATTTTAATTGTAAAGAAGAGAAAATGAGATATATATTTTTACTTTTTACACTGCTTTTTACACTCAATGCAGCTGTAGTAAAAACACCTATTGTAACCTACGATGAGCAAAACAATACAGCAACTATTTCCATCTCCAAGATAGATGTTGGTATGAGTGGATTTATCTCCCATAAGATCGCTCCAAATCACACAAGTATCCTTGCAAATGCTGTTGTAAGTGCCTTTGATAAAGAGACACAAACAGCAACACTACAGCTTAGCAGGTTTACAGGTCTAAAAAACAATGCTCTTCCTCAAGGGGAGTGGAAAATAGCTATTGGGGATGAAGCATACTTTGCTTTTGGGTACAACAGAGCCCTTCTTATCGCACCAAACGAAGAGGTATATCACCAAGTGAGCAAAAGTGTTCGTATCCAGTGGATCCATCCTGATCTTTTTGCGACTACACTCTCTTTTGCAGGTCATCCAACACCTCTCAAGGAAGATTTTGGAAATTTTGCAGATGGTACAAGTGTTGGTCTTGTTTTTATCTACCTTGATCAAAAAATTTATATGCTTGATATCAAAAGTTTCGCTATCTTATCGATAAATGATGCTCCGCTAGTACAAGACAGTGTTAAACTCCCTTTTTATTCAAGAGTAGATAACATAGAAGAAGCATGGTGGGGAGAAGGAAGTGACCCAATGCAATCTTATGAACCACACTACTATGAGCTTCTTGCTACATACAACAAACAAAACAAAAAACTTTATGAGATTGTAAAAAGTTTTGATACAAAATACGAAGATATTCTCAACATTTTTGAGATAAAGGATGAACTGTGATAGACACAAAACATATACAACATTTTACATCGATTGTTGGAGAGGAGAATATCTACTCCGACAAAGCACACCTCATCGCATACTCTTACGATGCGACACGTGAGCACTTTGAACCAGATGCAGTAATCTTTCCACGCAATGAAGATGATATCAGTGCTATTTTAAAGTACTGTAATGAGCACCGTATTGTGATAGTACCTCGTGGAGCTGGAAGTGGCTTTACAGGTGGTGCACTTCCAAGCTCAGGTGGAATCGTTCTTGCGATGGAAAAACATATGAACAAGATTCTTGAGATAGATATGAAAAATATGGTAGCTGTTGTGCAACCTGGTGTTATCAATATGGACCTGCAACGTGCAGTTGAGGAGGTTGGACTTTTCTATCCACCAGATCCAGCAAGCCAAGAATACTCAACACTTGGTGGCAATGTGAGTGAAAACGCAGGTGGTATGCGTGCTGCAAAGTATGGAATCACAAAAGATTATGTGATGGCAACTCGTGCAGTTTTACCAAATGGTGACATTATCAAAGCGGGTAAAAAGACTATCAAAGATGTAGCAGGGTACAACATAAGTGGTATCTTGATAGCTTCAGAGGGAACATTAGCCGTTCTTTCTGAGATAACGCTGCGTTTGATCCCTAAACCAAAACTTACAAAAACAGCGATGGGAATCTTCCCAACTGTACATCAAGCGATGGAAGCGGTTTATAAAACTATGGCAAGTGGTATCACACCTGTTGCGATGGAGTTTTTAGATAACTTAACGATTCGTGCAGTGGAGCAAACTTTTAACAAAGGTTTACCTGTTGATGCTGGAGCACTTCTTGTAACTGATGTAGATGGAAACTTAGAGGATGATTTGAACTTTCAACTAGAGCAGATAGAAAAAGTATTCAAAGAGAATGGTTGTAGTGAGTTTCGCCGTGCCAAAGATGATGCAGAAGCTGCTGATATCTGGTTTGCTCGTCGCAATGCCTCTCCAGCACTCAGTGTGTATGGAAGTAAAAAGCTCAACGAAGATGTAACAGTTCCACGTGCTGTTTTACCTGAGCTACTAGAAAAATTCTATGCTATTGCAGATAAGTATGATGTAAAGATCCCATGCTTTGGGCATACAGGTGATGG
>JAMORZ010000036.1 GCA_027063295.1 Sulfurimonas sp. | reverse complement strand
GTGAAGCTGTGTAAAATATACTCAGTATCGATAACTTCATTAAGATTCTCCATATCAAATTTCTTTTCAAGAACACTCTGCATTACACTATCAAAACCAGCCACAAAACGCAACTCTTTTTTTGTACGCGGATGCTTAAAATATATTATGTAGGCATGTAGCAAAATTCGTTCCGATTTCTCCATTTTAGGCGACTGGGCATAGATATGATCCCCTAAAATATGACGATTTAAACTCTCTAAATGAACACGAATTTGATGAGTTCTTCCTGTAAAAAGTTTACAAGCTACAAGCTGAACTTTTTCATCTGCACTCAAAGATAATTGTTTAAACATTGTCTTAGCATACTTCCCATGTTCAAGCCCACAAGCCATCTTTAAGCGGTTGTGGGAACTTCTGCCAATATTAGACTCTACTAGTGTAATATCATCTTTAAGCGGTGGTGTTAATACTGCAAGGTAATATCTTCCCATTGATTTGTCTTGTAATTGTTCTGAGAGAAATTCATGAGCTTCATTATTTTTTGCTATCACCATTGCACCACTTGTTCCTTTATCAAGTCTATGAACAATCCCATGACGCTCCTCACCACTGATAGTAGAGAGTCTTACACCCTTATGTTTTAACCAATCAACTAATGTAGCCTCTTTTACACTTGGTGCAGGATGAACAGTAACTCCACTAGGTTTGTTGATAACAAGTAGATCATCATCTTCATAAAGAACCTCAACTTCAAAGTCAACATCCATCGCTTCTTGTGCTTTAACCTTTGGAAATACCACTTTTATAGTTTGTTGTGGTTTGAGTTTAACACCAGGTCTGTTGACTAATTTACCATCAACAAACACAGCATCTCTTTTGATCAGTTGTGCTATCTGAGAACGCGTTTGAGCTATATGTTGTGCTAAAAAGGTATCAAGCCGCTGTGAATTTTCACAAATATACTCTTTTATTTCTTCCATTTATCTACCTTTATGTATAATCACATTAATTTAACTTAGGGGTTATTTCTTTGTGGAGATTTGATAAGAGTATTTTATCACAATTTGATTTCTTTTCTATTATTCTTATTATCCCTTTAGTTGTTTTTTCCAATTTTCTTATTGGAGAAGTTGTTCCTACTCTTGCTCAAAAACAAAGTGCCTATGTTGGTGTTGCTGTTCTTACATTTATTGGTATTTTTCTTCTTCCAATTCGGCGTATGGCTTGGTTGATCCCTTTTATCTATTGGGGCAACATCGCTTTGCTTTTAGCTGTAGAGTTTTTTGGTCATGCACGTCTCGGTGCACAACGTTGGATAGAGATACCTTTTGTAAACGCAACCATCCAACCTTCAGAGTTTGTCAAACCTGCACTCATCTTGATGCTTGCATATCTTATAAACCAATCACCACCTCCACCGCAGGGTTATAGACTCAAAGAATTTTTAAAACTTAGTGGATATATCCTACTTCCTTTCTTTCTCATCGCAAAAGAACCAGACTTGGGAACTGCGCTTGTACTACTTCTTATTGGTTATGGTGTTTTATTTTTTGTAGGTATCTACTGGAAAATCTTAGCAACTATCGTAGTTGGAGCGATAGTTTTGATTCCACTTGCGTATAACTTTTTACTTCATGACTATCAAAAAACACGTATCAATGACTTTTTGAGTGAAAAACCATCCTACCATGTTCAACAATCTATCATAGCCATAGGCTCTGGTGGATGGAGTGGCAAAGATAAAGAGGAAGCGACACAAACACAAATGAAATTCCTTCCTATTGCTACGAGTGATTTTATCTTTGCTTTTGTAGTAGAGAGGACAGGTTTTTTAGGTGCTCTTGGGCTCATCTCTATCTATATTATGTTAATATTGCATCTCTTTAGTTTAAGTATTTTTAACAAAGATTATTTTATTAAGGTAGTTAGTGTTTCTATCGCCTTTATGATATTTATCTATATGGGAGTTAACATCTCTATGACTATAGGGTATGCACCTGTTGTTGGTGTACCACTTCCTATGTTTAGTTATGGTGGTAGTAGTTTTTTAAATTTTATGATACTTTTTGCTATTATGCAAAATCTCATAACATTTAGATACAAAGATATGTATGATGTACGTGGTACAAAAAGTTTTTTATAAAGGATAACAACAGATGATACATGAAACAATCAAAAAAAGACTCAAAATTGAGATTAACAAAGCCTACTATATTGCTAAACGCTATAATGTTCAATCAACTTTTGCTTTTTTATACCATAATGGAGAACTTCCTATTGATAAGCTTGGTAAATTTGTCAGAGTCTCAGATCATCTTCTCAAGATAGATGAACACCATTATTTCATCAACTTCACCTTCACAAATCAAGAAGATGCCTTTAAAGCTGCACAAAACCTTCTTCTATATCTCGATAGATATTTTAATCATCAAGATTCCTGTATAGCTTTAGACACATTTGATATAACAAAATCACCAACTATTGTTTTAAACAGACTTGTTCAAATCCTCACAGAAACAAAGAAAAATTCATATACAAGAATTGAGGATGAAAATATTCTCAACGAATTGTTCTAGGTTTTCCTAGAGCAAAAAGATCATTTTACTCGAAAGTAGTGCTTGATTTGTTTTAGATAATTGTTTGTTTGAAGAGTAAAATAAAAAAGAGTGGCGCGGTGGACGAGACTCGAACTCGCGACCCCCTGCGTGACAGGCAGGTATTCTAACCAACTGAACTACCACCGCGCATATGGTGGGCACTACTGGACTCGAACCAGTGACATCTACCTTGTAAGGGTAGC
>JAMORZ010000035.1 GCA_027063295.1 Sulfurimonas sp. | reverse complement strand
GGTGAAATTTGGAAATATACTACAAACAATGAAGTTGCACGCCTTTTAACAAAGATACAAAACTCTAACTTTAAGATCAAAGAGATACAACTCAACACAAACTACCAACAAAACAGCTATGGAACATGGTTTCAAAGAGATATAAAAACTCTTCAACTCAGCTCTGATGCAAAATATCTCAAATATTATATTGAACAAGTTGATACTCCACGCTACACAAGTGTAAAAACAGGAAAACATCTAAACTCAAAACGTATCAAAAAACTCTTTGATAGAGCCTACAATACAGATACTCGCTATACAATTAGAAAAGATGGTAATGGTAATCTTGTGTATGCTGATAAAAAAAATAATATTGCTATCTATACTATCAAATTTAGCAGTAGTAAATACTCAGGACCTTATGCCATCAACTACAAAAAAAACATCCTTGCGGTTGAACACCATTATGAATATACAGGGTATGGAAGTTTTGTAACATTATATGACCTAAATAAGATCAACAAAATCTACAATCAAATTCTAAAGATCAAAGAGCTCAATAGAGATAGAGATCTTTCAAACAAGCAAATTATATTTACAACAAAACTTCCTCTAAGTGATCTTCAAACACTTTATAATAATAATTATATATCTTCGATACAACACCCTTTAGAACTCTCTACTCTCTATCAACTTCAAGATTCACTTAACATCAACTTATTTGATCCTGTGATAGCTTCTCACTTTCATTCATTACTTAACAATGATATGCAAATGTTTTCAAAAAGTTATCTCTTTGAAAAAAAAGACAACTTCAATCTCAACGATATTTTCTTTAGTTCAGCCTTTAACTTGGCAAAAAACAACTGGAAGAAGATAAAAGAGATAAAAGGTATCGATCTTAGAGAAGAAGATCTCTTTAGCTATAAAGATGGAATTATGATAGAAAAAGCGATCATCAGTAAAGATGGCAAGTATGCACTTGCCCTTGATTATGACAGCAATCTTATCTATGTAGATCTTGTAAACCTTCGTGTTATCAAAACAATACCATCCGTTGGATCTTTATTTTATGACATACAACACACAAGTTGTCGTTTTACTCCAGATGGAAAGTATGCGCTTATCTACATCTATAAAGATGAAACAGACACCTTACATCGTATCATCAACCTTCAAACATTTAAGTTTGAAACACATCTCAAACAAAAGCCTTACAAAAGAACAAGTACAGATAACACTGTACATCTTGTTTATTCAGATGATTTTGGTACATTACACTATGCAAATCTTTCTATGCAGTATATGGATCTAATTCATGAACATAAGATCAAAAAATATATCAGATATTTATGGTCTCAATACTAATTTTAATAGAAAAAAGTATAAAATACCAACAAAGGAATAGCGATGAAACTTAGCAATACAGAACGTAAAATTATCGAAAACTCTATCCGTGATATAGAAAACTTTCCAAAACCTGGAATTGTTTTTAAAGATATCACAACATTGCTCAACGATAAGAAAGCTTTTGGTGTTTTGATGAACCACCTTTACCACAGATACAAAAAATATGACTTAGAGTATATCGCAGGGATCGATGCTCGTGGGTTTATCTTTGGTGCTGCTCTTGCACAGATGCTTGGAATCGGTTTTGTGCCTATTAGAAAAAAAGGAAAACTTCCATACACAACTATTGGTGAGAAGTATGCTCTTGAGTATGGTGTTGATGAGATTGAAGTACACATCGATGCCTTTGGTGAACAAAAAGGTGCTCGTGTTCTTCTGATAGATGATCTCATCGCTACAGGGGGTACAGCAAATGCAGCAGCTACACTTATAGAGCAAGCGGGTGCTCAATGTGTAGAATCATGTTTTGTGATTGGTCTTACATTTTTAGATGGGATCAAAAAACTCCAAGAAAAAACTGATGTTTATACTATCATAGAGGTTGATTAATGTACATTCCTACAAAAAGCAAGTTCGATCCAGACAACAACGGACACTTTGGTATCTTTGGTGGGCGTTATGTTCCAGAAACACTTATGCCAGCACTTTTAAAACTCAACGAAGAGTATGAATCTATCAGATTTGATGAAGATTTTTGGAAGGAAGTTGACTACTACCTCAAAGACTATGTTGGTCGTCCTAGCCCTCTTTACTATGCTGAGAATATCTCAAACGAGCTTGGTGCGAAGGTTTACTTCAAACGTGAAGACTTAAACCACACAGGTGCACATAAAGTAAACAATGTTATCGCTCAAGGGCTTATGGCAAAACGATTAGGCTATAAAAAAGTTATCGCTGAGACTGGTGCTGGACAACATGGTGTAGCAACTGCTACCATCTCTGCTTTGCTAGGACTAGAGTGTGAGATCTTTATGGGGGCTAAAGATGTAGAGCGTCAAGAGCTCAATGTATTTCGCATGAAACTTCTTGGTGCAAAAGTAAACGCAGTAGAATCAGGAAGCCGTACACTCAAAGATGCGATGAACGATGCAATTCGCCATTGGGTAACAAATGCAAGAGATACTTTCTATATCATCGGAACAGTTGCTGGTCCACACCCCTACCCTTTGATGGTGCGTGATTTTCAAGCTATCATCGGGTATGAGGCTCGTGCGCAGATCTTAGAAAAAGAGAACCGTCTTCCAGATCACGTGATAGCGTGTATCGGTGGGGGGAGTAACGCCATAGGGATGTTTCAACACTTTTTAGAAGATAAAGAGGTGGAGTGTATCGGTATCGAAGCTGGTGGACTCGGCATAGATGATAAAAACGGATGTAGCCTTAAAAAAGGTCGCCCCGGAGT
>JAMORZ010000034.1 GCA_027063295.1 Sulfurimonas sp. | reverse complement strand
AAACTGTACAAACTCTTTAATCTCTTCAAGTCCATACTCCTCTGGATGACGAGTTGCGTTTACAAGTTCGATCATATACTCTTCCACCTCAGCATCGACATGCACCTCTTTAATAGCAGATTTGAGTTTATCAAGATCATCACCACTCAAAACTGCTACAATCTCTTCAAATTTTCCGCTTGAGATACGTCGAGCAATCTCAAGCTCTTCTGCTTTTGTGTTGTAATCAACTATAAGTTTAAGCATAAAACGATCAAGTTGAGCTTCTGGAAGCTGATAAACTCCCTCTTGTTCTACAGGATTTTGGGTTGCCATAACAAAAAATGGAGGATCAAGTTTAAAAGTTGTATCACCGAGTGTCACTTGCTTCTCTTGCATCACCTCAAGCAAAGCAGATTGTACTTTTGCAGGAGCACGGTTGATCTCATCTGCTAACAAAAGGTTTGTAAAAATAGGACCTTTTTTGATTTTAAATTGATTGTTTTGTGGATCATAAATCTCTGCACCCAAGATATCTGATGGAAGAAGGTCTGGCGTAAACTGAGCACGTTTAAAACCAAGACCAAGAGCTTTACTTAAAGCATTTACAGTTGTTGTTTTTGCAAGTCCAGGAACACCTTCTATAAGTATGTGCCCCTCACATAAAAGAGCAATAAGAAGAGAATCTATCATCTTCTCTTGCCCAACTACAACTTTACTTACCTCGTTTTTAACTTCTTGAATTTTAGATATCATTACTTACACCACCTTAGCTTTTAAGTAATGTATTATAATAACCTTGAGTTAATCGTTGGTATCTCTTTGTAAGTGTATCCCTATTACATTCTCAAGTCCCAACTCCTTGATATCCTGTTCAAAATGGATTGCTGCGTTTTTATAAACTAAAGAGAGTGGTGTTTTGTATCTCTCTTTTATTATCTTACTCTTTCCACCTATATCACCATATTTATCATACACTTTTATATTTAGCTTTAATATAGCAATTTTTACAGATCCTGTTGTAATAGTTGTATCTGTTGTAATCTTTATAAAAACAGCATTGTTTTTTTGAGATGTTACATTAAAGTTTTGTGAAGAGAGGTAGTTTTTCAACTTAACTACAAAATCTTTCGAACGACTATCGCCATGAAGATAAAACTTCAAACTGTGTTTCGCTTGAAGATAAGCTTTTTGAACATCTTCGATAAACTTCAGATTTTTCGCTTTTGGAAATGATCTATCTAATTGAGCAATCATAAATACAGCTGATTTTAAAGAGTTTGCTTTTTGTGCCAAAGTGTATTTTGTATTGTATTGAACAATCTTATTTCGATTTTTGATACTTTTTAACTCATCTGAGATACTCTTTTTATCAACTTCTAACTGCTCTTTTAATCCATCTAAAAATTTCATTTTATCAACAGCTACTATAACGGCATATGCGTTATAGCTTATCTTATATGATTTTACAACTTTATAGTTGTTGATCTTCACTTTTGCTATATCTGCTTTAATGTTGTTGGTAATTTTTTGACTTGAAGTATGGTACTGTACTTTTTCATAGCTCTCATACTGAGATTCTATACTAATGCCAAGTCTTGAGATTGTATCATTGAGAGCAGTTTTAATTGCTAAATTACGATTTTTGGCAACTCCAAAACCATACATCTCTTGAGCAGTATCATTTGGTAAAATACCATTAACCCACTCAGGAAGTGGTTCTTTTTTCTTAACAACTGTAGGAGCTGAACCCCCACAGCCTGTTAAAAAAACTAAAAGAAGTAAAAAACTAAAATATTTAAAAACTAGATTACTTTGCATTCATCTGTTTCTTAGCTTCATCTCTTTTTTCAATAAGAGAGTCAATTCTTTGTACTGCAAGGTTAATCTCATCCACTGGTTCTACCGTAAGATCATCAGCAACAGTATAAAGCTCTTTAGCAGTATCAAAATCACCAGTAGCTTCATGAACAACACCTAAAACGTATGCTACAGCATAACTTTTTCCATCAAGCTCTTTCATAAGGTCATTAAGAAGTTTTTTTGCTTTATCATAACGAGCAGCTTTGATATACTCTAAAGCGATCTCAAATTTTTTGTTTTGAGCATCTGTAACATTTTCAAGTTCAATACTCTCTAAAAGTCCTACAGAGAAATAAACATAGTTCGGTGTAAGTTTATAAACAAATTCACTAGCAATATCATCTGCAAGTTTATTTAAAGCTTGTGCTTTTGATAAAATTTTCTTTGGACCTGTATCTAATGTCACAAGAAGAAGATTTGTTTGCCCAGCTTTACAAGAATCTGCATTGTAATCTTTTGTGATAGTATCACCATAGATAACCGAACCAGTCTCTACATCTACAATATTTATATTTGCAGACACAGTTGCTTGTGTTGTTTTACATGTTACATTGTAGTATCTTACTTGAGCACATCCACTGCCATCTTTATAGTAAGCAAGACATTTTTCTCTTTGTTCTATGTAAGAACCACTCTCTGCATTTGCAGATGCTACTTCACCACTGATAATAGCTTGAGCTCCCATAAGTTTACCAATTTTTGCACTTGTTGTTTCATCCATCAACTCTGAAGATTGAAGTTTTTGTTCAGCAAGAACTTTTGCTAAATCTTTTCTGCTTAGTACTGTAAAATATCTTTTTTTATCAAGCTTGTGTCTTGCTATCTGAGATTCTATCTTTCCTGAGAGCCCAATCTTATCATTTTTAAATTCATTAATTGCAACCTTCTTCTTAGAAGCCATTGCTCCAACTTCTGCAGGCTGTAATGCCTTGATTCTAACCTTTTGTGCACATCCACTCATAAGAACCGTAGCACCCAAAGCTAACAAGCCTGTTTTAACATAAGAATTCATTCTTAACACCTTTTGTTATATTTTGCCGAAATTATAAGAGAAATAATATTAATACCTCATTAACTCTTTTTTGATATCTGATAATTTTTTATAACTATTTTTATCAATTTTTCTAATAATTTCTTTATAATAGTTAGAATCTTGCAACACTAAAAGAACAGCTATCTCATCTATACTCTTTGCATTTTGCAATTTTTGAGAAAATATTACATCTTTAGGAGATTTTTTATGTACTCTTTTTGGTAGTTTTACCTTTGCAACTAAAAAACCAAGACAAAATGTTAAAAAATAATACCCATATTCCCAAGAAAAAGTAAAGTCTTGTTTCTCTTCATCTATAAGTGTTGCAATTTCATAACCTTGTGTTACTTTAACATCTGTTGCATTATACTCTAAAAACTTCTCTGTTTGAGATTGAAGATCAAAATAAGCTATCTTTATCTTTGGTATTGTAAAATCTTTTTGTGCAACAAAGGAAAAAGTTTGTTTCCAAACTCCCTCATACCCATCCTTTGTAAGTTTTACATTTTTCTTTGGTGGTTGAGTAAAAACTTTTACATCATCGATCTTCATCTCTATTTTTTGAAGTGCTTCAAAATTACCTTTTCCAGAAATAGTTACATCTAAATGGTAAGGTTCAAAAGCCTTAACACCCTCTTGAAGATGATCTACCTTCAATCTAAAATCCCCTACAAGATCATTTGCAAGAGGAACAATATCAAAGATTAAAGCTCTTTGCTTTTGTTTTGTTAGACGATACTCTTCATAATTTGCATTATCTCTTCCCAACACACTGTTTTTAATTGAATCTTCATTTGTTTCTTTCATGGTTACATCTGGTGCAAAAACAAATCTTCCCCCTTTTTTCACAAACAAAAGATACTCAAAACTATTAACACGATGTTTATCTTGTATCTTTTCTGTTTCACGCACTAGAACAACTTCATAATCTTTTGTCTTTTTTTGTGGATGAAAATCAATTACATACACTTCAGAACTATTTTCAAAAGTGCACTTATACTCTATAAAAATTGCTTCATTTGTATATGCTCTTTTTTTTGAGCTCATCACTTCCCATTTGTAAGGTAGTGCTATCAGTAGTGTTGGCACTAGCAAAATAATAACAATGAGACTACCAAGGTTTCTCTTCATTGATACTCCTTGCGTTTATAAGTTCATATTGTTTGGAGCTAAGAGCTCTTTTCATTCTGTTCATATCAAGCTTTATCATCCCTTGTGTTTTTTTTATACTGTCTGAACTACCATTATTTGTGCTTGTATCTATCTTCATATTTGAACCTCCCCCTTGTTTGCTTTGCTTTGTTTTTGAAGCACTTCTTTGTTCTTTAATCTCCTTATCCTTTTTCTTGTTCGCTACATTTTTTTGTTTTTTCACTTTGCGAATATAAGCTAAATTTTCATCAGCTTCTTTCGTATACTGAAGTGTCAAAGATTTGATATATGCTTCTTTTGCTTCTTTGAACTGCTCCATTCTTACATAGCTATTAGCAATATTAAAATAAACAACAGCCTGTATCTGTTTTTCACTTGTATGTATTTTTTCAAAAGACTCTAAGGCATGATTATACTCCCCTTGCTTATAAAACTCTACACCTTTTGTAAATGCTACATAATTATCATCTCTTGCAAACTCTAAGATATCAGCATCTAGCTCCAATCCTAAAAGTAAAAGAAGTACAAACATATATCTCTTTAATGATGTTGCAGAGATGAAAAAGAAGATAAAACCAATAAAAATAAAATAATAAAACAGCTCCTCATTTTGCATCACTTTTGTTATCTGCTCCATTTCACCTTCTCTTTGATGATGAAGTGCTTTTACTATCTCATCTATAGATGTCGTATATACTCCATTTGTAGCATCACTAAGAGATCTGATTCTTTGATTTTGACGACTCACTACGATATGCCCATTTTGATCATGTAGTACTTCTCCATCTTTTAGTGGGATAACACCACCCATTGGAGTAGCACACATAAAAATATTGATATACATATTGTAATTTTTTGCAAAAGCTATCTCTTTTGTAAACTCCTCTTGATCTGTTCCATCACTAAAAAATACAACACTTACAACTTGTGCATCACTCATCTCTCGTGCCAATTTCAATGCAGGCATAATAGCACTCCCTCTTGTAAGTATGAGGTTTTCATCTAATGATGAAAAAAGATACTCTAAAATCTCTCTATCTTGTGTTAGTGGAGAGAGGATAATCGCATTAGTTGTAAAACCTAAAACACCAAAACGTGTCTGTGTTGTTTTTTTCAACAACTGATCTAAACTCTCTTTTGCATAAACCAATCTATTTGGTTTTTTATCTGTAGCCCTCATAGAGTATGAAAGGTCAACAGCGACAACAGCATCATAATATTTTTCTTTTGTATCAAGTGGTTCTTGCTCAACAACAGGCCTTGCAAGAGCAATCACAAAAAAAACAAAACTAACTACATAACCCATAGACTCAAATTTTCTATGAAAAAGATCACCACGAATCATCATAGCCAAGATAAAGAGCAATAACCAAAAATACTCAGGATTTATAAATGTCATCGCCAAACCCTTTTTAACATCAAAACCAATAAAAAAAGAACTCCAAAGAGTAAAAAGGTTTGGTACTTATACTCTTTGAATTTATACTCTCTTGATCGAATTTTTGATGATTCTAAGCTATCTATCTCTTTATATACTTTTTTGAGTTCCTCCAATGAGGTCACACTATAAAAAACTCCTCCACTCTCTTGTGCAATTCGCCCAAGTAAAGGATTGCTATCTTTTTGTTGATTTGCGATAAAAATAGTATATGTTTTTATCTTTTTGTCTTTGAGAAGTTTCATTGCATCTTTTGGAGAGATAGATCCACTATTGTGTTCACCATCACTTAATAGTATCATCACTTTGTTTTTTGCTTTTGAATGTTCAAATGCCCTCACCCCAACAGCCAATGCTTCACCTATTGCTGTATTTTGTCCTGCCATCCCCTGTGTTATATAATCCAACATTTGACTAAGAACTTTTTTCTCATACGTTATTGGTGATGCAATAAAAGCAAAATCTCCATATACTATTATCCCTATATTATCCATATCACGTTTTAGAAGAAAATCTTTTGCAACTCTTTTAGTTAGTTCAAATCGACTTACTCTTTGAGAATCTTGACTTGTGTTCGTTGTATCAAATCCTGATGCACTCATCGAACCACTCGCATCAAGTATAAGTACAATATCTTTACCCATTCTATTAAAAGGATTTTTTGTATCTATTATAACAGGAGAGCTTAAAGCAAAAATTGTAGACAATGTCACTGCTATTTTCAAAAAAAGTTCCCATGGAATATTTCTTTTTTTAATTTGCATAAAATGAAGATGTACAAAATAACGACTCTTCAATCTCTCTTGACATCGATATAGACACCAAAGAAGCAAAGGCAGTGCTAATAAAAATATTGGATATTCAAAATTATAATAATTCATTATCTATATTCTAGCCTAAAATTACGAAAAATGAGAAAAATTTAAATTTTTTTCATTTTTTTGATATTTTCCTTGACATTATATTTTTTTTTGTCTATAATTTCGACCTCTTAAACAAGAGAACACAATGTCTCGTTAGCTCAGCTGGTAGAGCACGTCACTTTTAATGATGTGGCCGATGGTTCGAATCCATCACGGGACACCATAACAACTTTAGTGGCCCCTTCGTCTAGCGGTTAGGATCCATGGTTTTCATCCATGTTACAGGAGTTCGAGTCTCCTAGGGGTCACCACTTTTTCTTCAAACATTTTATTCACTTCCAAGTAAAACGGCAATCCATTTACTCTCTTTACTTTCGTTAAGAATTATTTTTGCCATTATTGTTAAAGGGATAGACAGTAACATTCCAACCATACCAAGTAACCATCCCCAAAATAATAAAGAGAGAAAAACAACAAGAGTTGAAAGACCCAAGCCTTTACCCATCACTTTTGGCTCCAATATAGAACCTATAACAATGTTAATTGTTAAGTAAATAATACTCACAATTAAAGCACTCATACTCCCCAATTGTACCAAAGTTATCAATACTGCAGGAACAGCAGCTATTATAGAACCTATATTTGGAATAAAGTTTAATATAAAAGCAAGCACAGCCCATAAAAAGGCATAATCTGTACCAACAGCTAAAAGTGCTCCCCAGACAATAAACCCTGTTAGCAATGATATTAATGCCTTTATCATCATATACTCTTTAATCTTTGTAAAAATAGTTTCAATATGTACTGCAGTGACTTTCTCTTTATCAATACGAATAAGTTTTTTAACAAATGTTTGCGATTCTAAAAGCATAAAAATCACTGTCAGTAAAATAACAAAGCCATTTGTAAACATAGAACTCATACTTTTTATAATTGAACTTGCAAAAAGCATAATCTGCTTTGAGTTTACAAAACTTGCAAACTCCTCAACACTTATATTGATCCCAAAATGTGCAGCAAACTCTACTAGAGATATATAATAGATACTCATCTTTTTTGAATAACTATCAATATTTGCACTAAAATCTTGTAGTGATGTTCCTATCAAACTAGCAATAAGAGCAATAAAAACTACAAAAGTGCTAATAACCAATGTCAAAGCAAGTATATCTGGAAATTTATGGCGTTTAAAAAAAAGAAAAGCAGGAGATAAGATAATGGCAATAAACAAAGAGAGTAAAAATGGAACAACAATACTAGATGCACTCTTTATACCAGCTAGAACAATCACAATACTTGCCATCACAATAAAGTAAGATCCTATAGATGTTTTTTCTTGTACTACCATTATGAAATCTCCCTTTTATTTGTTTGTTGCTGTAAATAATTTGAGATATTTATCAGAGAAAAGGTTACTAAAAATATCATCAATCCAGGGAAAAAGCTTACCCACCATGCTACTTCAACAACATCTTTTCCACTACTTAAGATACTTCCCCAACTCATTTGTGGAGCTACAATTCCCAAGCCTAAAAAGCTCAATCCGGATTCGGCTAAAATCGCACCACCTACACCAAAAGTAAAACTAACAAAATAGATAGGTGCTAAAAGTGGTGCAAAGTATTTTAAAAGGATTTTTATTTTTGAAACTTTTGCAATTTTTAAAATCTTAATATAAGGTTGAGAGGTAATTTTAAAACTCTCAGAACGGATCAGCCTTGCTGTAGTCATCCATCCGGTAATAGATATAATCAATATAAGTACAACAACTGAAGCATTTAAATAACTCACAAGTGCAAGCAGAAGAAAAAATGTAGGAAATGTTAAAAAAAGATCTACAATAACTACAAAACCTTTATCTACATATCCTCTAAAATATCCTGCTATAGAACCAAATATAAGTCCTATAAACGAAGCTATTAGGGCACTTCCAATACCAATAAGAAGAGAAACTTTTCCCCCTTCCATCAAACGAGCAAGAAGATCACGCCCTAATCTATCTGTTCCTAAAATATGTTCACTACCAGGAGCAAGTAAGATAGCATCTGCATGAAGCTCATAAGCACTTAAGGAGTAAAAATAATTTCCAAAAAAAGAGAAACAAAAAATTCCAACTAAAATAAAAATGCTAAAGCGTGGCATTAGACTTACTGTTTGATTCCAAGCAGTGTTTGTGTCATTTGATCAATCGTTGTAATAACCTTTGCTGCCGCACCATAAGCAGTCTGAAATTTAATCAGATTAGTCATCTCTTCATCAATACTTACTTTTGAAATACTTTGGTATTCTAGCTCTGTTGCATTAAATTTTGTTGTTATTGTTTCATTTCTAGTGATTGCTGAGTTAGTAGCTACTCCAACATAAGTAGCAGTAACATCAAACATTCCATAAACAGTTGTATCATAGATCTGATCATCAACTTTAAACTCATACTCTTCAAACTGTTGTTGTACCATGTCCAAAGCAATTCTATTGTCACCAGATACTGAAGAATATCCCGCAGAGATATGTGTAGGATTATCACGTAAATCTAAGCTCAAACGCATTGTAGATGCACTATCTCCATCGAAATATCTAGACATTCCCAAAGCACCTGCAAAGTTTGTTCCTGAACTAAAAGAGTTATCTTCTAGTTTATCCCTAATAGCAAATGTGTATCCTTTTGCTTTAAAAGAAGGATCCATCGTAAAACTTAAACGATCTTCTCCATCAACAGGAGAAGAATAATTAAATACAACTATATCATCAATGTCATTATTTGCATTACCATCATCATTATCATCAACAACTTTAATCATTTGCCCTTGTATAGAGTTACTACCTTGAGCACCTTCTAGTGTCGTTGATGTATCTATTTTTATTTCTCGAACAGCTACTTCATTTCCATCAGTATCATATACAACTATATCAAAAGAACCTTTATGAATATTATAACCAGAACCTAATAAAGGTCTATCTGGTGCAATATCTATACTGTTTGACTCCATCGACTGCACAGCATTTGCAGCATAGATATTATTAGTTCCTTCTATCATACCTTTTGCAAAAGCATCAAACTGGGTAAGTGTTTTTTGGATGATACCATCAACAGGCATTCCACTTGTGTTATCTATTGCACCTCCACGCAGATCAAGTATTGCTCCTATTTTTCCACTGTTGATATCTTCTTCCATAGGAAGTAATGTTCCATCTTGACGTTCATACGAAATAGAGTAAAACCCTCGTGCATTATCATCTTTTGTCAATTTAATAGGATGCGAAGTATTTCCATCAACGATATTAAAACCATTAACACTTAAAGTATAACTTCCTGTTCTGATATTTGAGTTACTATCGATCTGAGTATTTGATGTAAGTTGATCTTGTGTTACTTCAGCACCAATAAGTCGTGAAAGAGTTCTTTCTAGTACATTGCGTTTATCGCGTAGCTCATTTGCAGAGTTTTCACCAGCAGCTTCAGCAGTATCTATAGCGATATTAAGATCTGCTATCTGTTTTGTTAAATCGTTCACTTCATTAATATTAACAGCAAGTTCTTCATTTATCATCATTTGTAAATCAAAAATTTGTTCACGGGTCTGATCAATATGATCTGTTAATGTTTGTGTTTGACTAGCAAGTGCGATCTTAATCGCATCATTATCAGGATTATCTGCAAATGTTTGCCACATATTGTAGTATTCACTCAAATCTGATTTGATGCCAACACCATCTACTTCTGGAAAGTAACTTGAAAGTTCTTCTAATGTCTTTTTCTCATAATCACTATACTCTTTATCCGCAGAAACACCACTGTATCTTGTAAACACAAAGTTATCAAAAACACGCTCTATATCTTGAAGCTGTGCACCATTTCCCACTTGGCCTGGAGTAATAGACATCGGAGTTGCAGATGCAATAACAACCCTTTGTCTTGTATAACCTTCACTCTCAGCATTTGCGATGTTATTACTTGTTGTATTGATACCAACTTGGGCTACATTTAAACCTGAATAACCGATGTTAATACTGTTAAATATGGAAGCCATCTCTATACCCTCACCTGTAAGATAGATGCTCCTTTAGAAGCAACTTTGTTGTAACCTTGCATCTCTGTAGGAACAATGCGTTCTAAAAATTCATTATAAACATTACTTACAATGAGTACAAGTTTTGCATACTCTTTATTGATCTCTCTAAGATTATTTAACTCCTCTTTAAGCTCTTCTAAGTATTTGTGTTGTTCTGCATCAAGTAGTTCTGGAAGTTGTTTATTTGGGTTTGATGTCATCAAAGTAGAGATAGCATGATCAATCATCGCTTTTTTACTTTCAAAATTTTTTAGCTTTTCTTCTTTAAGCGACAATCTGTCAAACTGGGGGTCATTTTGTGCTTGTTTAATATCATCAATATCTTTTTGTGTTATCTCTATAAGTGATCTTAAATCTTCTACTGCACCTTTTAAATGATGTGACAACATAACAAACCCCTGTGTATTAAATTTCTACAGCAACTCTTGCGCGATCTTTTGTGAGAGTGCCTCTAAATCTACCTTATATTCACCTGAAGCGATAGATTCTTTTAGTTGTTCTACTTTACTCAAATCACCCTGTTTTGAGACAGTTGTAGCACCACTGTTCCTTGATGTTTTAGATTCTGTAAGGTTGCTCGTATAAGCACTCCTTAGAGCTGAAGTATTTGTTTGAGAGATCATAATCCGTCCTTTTGTGATCATTTAGTATTTTACCATACTACTACATCGACAAAATGGCTAAATTAGTTAGCTTTTCTTTACAAAAACTTCACTATTTCCTACTAAGATACTCATAAAGCATCTCTGAAAATCCAAAACTCCCTGCACTTACTTTACTTAGTTCATCTCGATACATCGATTTATATATCTTGTCTCCAGGATCATTTTGAGATGAAAAAAGATTTTTCTCATCTTTCATAGCATTATCAAGCATCATCTTGATGATCACAGATTCAAAAGCATCTGTTTGCTCACGTAGTGCATCTTCTTGAGCATTTTCATCAATCTTAGGAATATTTTGTTGTGCATCTATTGCCGCGCTTTGTGTTCCAATAGAATTTAAACCAAAATAACCCATCTTATATCACCTTTAAATCAGCAGAGATACTTCCTGCACTTTTCATTGCCTCTAAAATAGAGATTATATCTTTTGGAGTTGCTCCAAGTTTTTGAAGTGAACGCACAAGGTTTGCAACAGTTGTTGTTCCCTCTTTTGTATATATCTCATTTTCATTGAGACCAATTACGAGATTTTTATCAACTACTACAGATCCTGCTGGTTGTGCAACATCTTTATTTTCTACAATCTTAATCGTTATATCACCATGTGTTAAGATAATTGGTTTGATCTCTATCTCAACACCAGCAACAATAGTTCCTGTTCTTTCATTGATAACAATTCTACTTTTTGCCTTGTATTGCATCTCAATCTCTTGAATCTCTGCTAAAAATTCGATCATCGAACGATTTTGTGGACGTTTTAGTTTGATACTTCTTGAATCAAGAGCAACAGCTACTTGAGTGTTATAGTATCCATTGATAGCCTTTTGAATTGCAACTGCGTTTTTAAATCCCTGCTCTTTTAGAGAGAGCATCGCATACTCTTGATGAAAAAGATCAATATTGATCTCACGCTCAATAATACCACCCTCAAAAACAATACCTGTTGTTGGGTGAGACTCTGTTCCTGCCCCACGAAGGTTTCTTCCACCAATACTGACCGAGCCTTGTGCTAAAGCATAAATCTTTCCATCGACCCCTTTAAGTGGTGTCATAAGAAGTGTTCCACCCTCAAGTGACTTTGCATCACCGATAGATGAAACTGTGATATCAAACTTATCACCCTGTCTTGCAAAAGGTTTCATTGTAGCCGTTACAACAACTGCTGCAACATTTTTTGATTTGATATCAACTGCTCTCATATCGATATTCATCGCTTTGAGCATATTGGCAATCGATTGAAGTGTAAATTTTGATGTAGTTCCATCCCCTGTCTTTTTTAGACCAACAACCAAAGAGTACCCAATGAGTTGATTCTCCCGAACCCCGACAATAGAAGATACATCATTAATCTTTGTTGCATAAAGAGATGATAAAAAAAGTGTTAAAAGTAGTAAATATCTCATTGCCTCATCCTTGCATTATACAAGGCATTTAGCAAAGATTATTCCACATCATAGTATGTGAGGGTTGTTTTACCAAATTTCTTGGATTTTTTCTTTTCATATACACCTATCTGTTGTGCCAGTTCAAGCCCTGTCATATGTTCTATGATGATCATCTTGACACATTCTTTGGGAAGATTTTCGATAAGTTTTACCATCTTTTCATAGATATCTTCCATCCCTTCACGAACACTAAAAGGGGGATCTATATAAAAATAAGCATCTTCACCACTTTTTTTAAGTCTTGCTACAACAGAGGAGATATTGATAAAGCTATCCCCTCCAAAAATTTCACACAATGAGGGATCTGTCTGTGCAATATTTTTTTTAAGTGTTTTTAGAGCATCTTTATCTTTTTCCATAAAATAGATCTTTTTTGCACCTCGACTGAGTGCTTCAAGCCCTATCGATCCACTTCCTGAAAAAACCTCAACAAAACAACTGTCTACAATATCAAACTGCAATGTGTTAAAAAAAGATTCCAACACAATCGCTTTGGAACTGCGTGTTGTTGTTTTTGATGGTAAAAGCAACTCTTTACCTTTATACTTTCCTGCAATAATTTTTTTAGTTAATCTACTTCCCATAAAACGCCTTCACCGCTTTTAAAATATTTGCCTGATACTCTTGTGTTAATTGTTCAATCCTTTTTTCCAAGATTGAAAAATCAACTCCATCATCTTCTTGAAGATTCTTTGAGATTTGTTTATATCTTTTTTCAAGGGCTAAGATAAGTTGCGATTTTGAAAAAGGTTTCATCAGATCTGCACCCTCTTTACTAGAGATATAAAAACATTTTTTATCATCCAAACACTCTTTATCTCTCACTACTATATCACATTTTTTTGTTGAACTTAGATACTTTTCTAAAAATATTTCTAACGATTTTTGTAACAATGGAGAATGACATTCAACAGCTACTTTCATACACTTTCCTTCTCTAAGTAATATTGTAAACTATACTCTAAATCTTCATCAAGCGAAACACTATTTTGCAGCAACCAAACCAAATATGCACGATCTTCTAAAAAAACCTCTTCTATATAATGCCCTTTGTACTTTCCAAAAGGTAATTTTTCGATCAAAACAGGCTCAAAACTAAGTGACTTCATCTTCTCTAATGAAGCATAATCTAAAAGATACTGATATAAACTTTTTATAACTACAACATCTTGTAAAGCTTTTTGAGTACATATAGCATCTTTGATTCCATAGTCTTGAAAAATCTTTGGCTCATTTTTATAAAGTTTTAGTTCATATCTCAGGTACTCCAAGGAGAAATAATCACACTCTTGCATCAAATGTCGTATAACTCTTTTTGTATCTATTACATCACCTTGCCATACAAAAGAGCTCATTTGAAGTTTTTCCATAATAAATGGAAGATTATGCACTATCAATGTATACTCTTGTTTGTTATATTGCTCAAGATATTGAGCGATCTCACTCTTTTTAAAAATTGGTGCAGATGCTATCATCTCATTCGTAATATTATGCTTAGATGATGCTTCTGAAGATATTTTTTTTGCTTCATTAACAAAAGAGTGCAGACAAGTCTTCTCATGTAATAGTGCCACAGAACAGATAAAGTCCTCAGCAGAAACTCCTGTTGTTTCAAGATCTAAAAAAATCAACATGATTTTACCTTTACATACTTCGAGTTTATTGTTATTTGTCGCAATGCAAAAAATCCCCCAATCGCAATATATGAATAAAGGTGATAAATATCAAACCATTCAAATACAGAATGAAACTCTCCAAACACCTTACTAAATATCAAATTGACAATCATAAAAAAAGCACTAAACCATACAAGATACATCATCCATCTTCTCCAAATATGGATCAAATCGCCATAACCAATATCACTTAAAACTGTTTTATATTCAAGACAACCTATAAGTTCTAAACGCCATCGATCAAAACATCTTTTAAATAGTTGTTTGATACTAAGAAACAAAACAATTAACAATGCAATATTGTACGTTATCATAAAAAGAAAATGACCAACATCCAACAAAGCATATACAACAGCATCAGTAAACTCAGGCATACCAGATCTTATGTATAAAAAGAGTGTTATCACTGTTGCCAATAAAGAGCCAAGTACAAAACTCCAAAAAACGACATAAGCTAACCAAAAGATCCATAAAAGAAGAAAAAATCTATTCATAAGTTTTAAAATCTTCCAACATCCCATAATAATGTTCTAAGGTCATAAAACTCTTTTCAAACCTATAACGGATAATAAATTCTACCACCTTATCTTTTAAAAGTGTATCTACATTTTCCACTCTTCCAAAATATGCCAAAGATATATTTTTACTTTTCACAGCAGCATCTTTATCATAACTAATCGCAAGGATTTGAAGATATTTTCCCTCTTTAATCTCACCAAGATTTTCAGCAAGGAGTGATGCACCCGAGAGATTTATCGCTTTAAAAGAAAAAATATCCTCAAACACTTCTACTTTTTTATCGATACCTATCTCGCTAAAAAGGTTTCTTAAAACTTTTAGATTCTCTTTTCTAGCCATCTCATAACTTGAGATTTTATTTGTCAAATTTTTCAATCTATCTAATGCTGAACTCATATTTTTCCTTATTAATATAAAAGTATATCAAAAATAAAATAAATAATTGGCTATAATGTCATTTATTAATTAAGAACTCAAAGAGAATTATGGACTATTTAAAAATTCAAGGTGTAGATTCACTACATGGCAATATACAAATATCGGGTGCTAAGAATGCATCTCTTCCACTTATCGCGATGGCAATACTCGCAAATAATGAGGTCAAAATCAACAATCTTCCAGATGTTGCAGATATCAAAACCCTCTTAAAGCTTCTTTCAAAAATGGGCTCTTCATGTCATTTTGACACACAAGAAACTATCATCAATACAACTACAATGGATAAAACCAAAGCAACCTATGATATCGTTAAAACGATGCGAGCTTCTATCTTAGTTCTAGGTCCAATCTTAGCTCGTTTTGGGCATTGTGAAGTTTCACTTCCTGGTGGATGTGCTATAGGGCAACGCCCTATCGATCTTCATCTCAAGGCACTTGAGCAAATGGGTGCAAAGATAGATATCAAAGCTGGTTACATAGAAGCAACAACACCAAATGGACTTGTTGGATGTGAAATTATCTTTGATAAGATAACAGTTACAGGCACAGCAAATATTGTAATGGCAGCAGCACTCGCAAAAGGGCAAACAACTATCATCAATGCCGCACGTGAACCAGAGGTTGTACAACTGTGTGAAGTGTTATCTAAAAGTGGTGTTACTATTGAGGGGATAGGTACTGCTGTTTTAAAGATTCAAGGAACTGATGGAGAACTTCTTAACATTGAAGAGTTTAGCATCATCCCTGATCGTATTGAGGCTGGAACATATCTGTGTGCAGGTGCAATTACAAACTCTGAGATTACACTTACAAAGGTAGAACCCAATCATCTTGGTGCAGTGATTGCAAAACTTGAAGAGATGGGTAACAGTTTTAGCATAACAGAAGAGAGTATCACCATCCATCCAACATCTCAACTCAAACCTGTAAAAATTATCACTCAAGAATACCCTGCGTTTCCAACAGATATGCAAGCTCAGTTTATGGCACTTGCAACACAAGCTGATGGTGTTTCCATCATCGAAGAGAGACTCTTTGAAAACCGTTTTATGCATGTGAGTGAACTGCAGCGTATGGGTGCAGATATCTCACTCAATGGACATACTGCTACTGTTCATGGTAAAACACCTTTAAGTGGTACAGATGTAATGGCAACAGATCTTCGTGCTTCCTCAGCACTAGTACTTGCAGCTCTTATTGCCAAAGGGGAAACAAACATTCATCGTATCTATCATTTAGATAGAGGGTATGACAACTTAGAAAAAAAACTTGAAGGTGTCGGAGCAAAAGTAGCACGTTTACAAGAGTAGAGAAGCTCTACTCTTCAAAGATCACCATCTCATAGATAGATTTTTTAGTCACAAGTGCTTTTTCTGGTGCTACTGAGTGAGCATTTTTTGCTTGTTGCACCTCATGGCGAAGCTCTGCTATCTCTTTTTCCATCGCATCTACATTATCTTTTAAACGCA
>JAMORZ010000033.1 GCA_027063295.1 Sulfurimonas sp. | reverse complement strand
CAAGGAAATAAAATGAAGATAGAAGAATTAACAGCAAAAGTTTTAGATGAAAACCAAAATATCGACAGATATCAACTCGCTATTGCAGTAGCTGCTCGTTGTGATGAGCTTGAAAACGGTGCAACAAGTAAACTAAACATTAACCCAAAAAGTATTAAGTCTGCAGATTTAGCACTTATGGAAATCGCTGAAGGCCTTGTTGTGGTTAAAGGCTTTAAAGATAACGAAAAGTAAAATTTTGCCTCTGAGTCAAGTAAACATAGATAAAGTTAAACATATCCATGATGTTGACTCAGCATCCTCTTACCTTTTTTCTCAGATAGAAAAAACTCCCGATTTAGAAAAAGCACTCCACTTCTCCATAGAAGCTCACAAAGAGCAGTTTAGAAAAAGTGGTGAGCCTTATGTCATACACCCCATTTTAGTTGCTTCGATCACTGCTTCTATTACAGATGATGAATCAATGGCGATCGCTGCGCTTTTACACGATGTGGTTGAAGACACTCCCCATACCATAGAGGAGATAGAAGATCTTTTTGGTGGTGATGTAGCACACCTTGTAGAGGGGCTAACCAAGATCGATGTGATCCGTGATGCAGAGCTTATACCTTCACACTCCGATGAGAAGCTTGTTGTCTCAGCACTCACTTTTAGAAAGATGCTCATAGCCAGTATAGAAGATGTGCGTGTGTTAGTGGTGAAGTTATGTGATAGACTACATAATATGCTCACACTTGATGCTTTAGCTGAGCATAAACAAAAACGTATCTCCGAAGAGACACTTGTTGTATATGCTCCAATAGCACATAGACTTGGTATCTCTTTTTTGAAAAATATTTTAGAAGATATGAGTTTTGGGTATCTATTTCCTGAAGAGAAACATCACATAGATAACTATCTTGATACCAACTACCATGCTATTGAGATGAAACTTGGAGAGTTTAAAGAATCGATCACAAAACTTTTGATCAAAAATGGATTTTGTGAGGATGATTTTGAGATCCTTTCACGCGTAAAACATCGCTATTCTATCTACTTAAAGATGCAAAGAAAAGGTGTAAGTATTGATGAAGTACTTGATCTTTTAGCAGTACGTATCTTGACCACTGATGCTGTGAAGTGTTACAATATACTAGGACTTATCCATCTGCATTTTCGCCCACTTGCATCACGTTTTAAAGATTATATCTCTGTTGCAAAAGATAATGGTTATCAAACTATCCATACTACTGTTTTTTACAATACTGCTATATTTGAAGTGCAGATACGTACCTATGAGATGCATAAAACTGCTGAGCTTGGAGTTGCGGCTCACTGGAAGTACAAATCTGGTGGTAACAATGTTAAACTTGATTGGCTTGATAATTTACAATACCAAAATGAATCGATAGAGGATTTTTACTCACTGATAAAAAATGATCTCTACTCTGAGGATATTTCAGTGTTTTCACCAACTGGTGATGCTTTTACACTTCCACGTGGTGCAGTGGCACTTGATTTTGCATACAGTATACATACCGAAGTTGGCAACAAGGCAAAAGGTGCACTGATAAACAAAGTAAAATCATCACTTCTTACTGAGCTTAACAATGGAGATATTGTCAAGATTTTAACAGATGATGAAGTGATAACACGTTGTTCATGGCTTGATGCTGTTAAAACGAGTAAAGCACAAACAAACATAAAACTCAACTGCAATGCCCGCATACGTGAGATAGATCAAAAAACAAGTGTGAACATAGTAGCAACAGCGATGGGACTTAACCATGCAAGAGTAGAGGAGTGGTTTGAGAGTCATAACTGCGAGAGTATCGCAACGATTCCTAGTGATGTTGATCAGTTTAAAAATGTGATCCATAAATATGTCACAGAGATAGGGCAAAACAACCGTTTTCGCCGTTTTATCACCCGTCATAAATTTAAGCTCAAACGTCAAGAGATCTCAGGGCTTGAGATCTATGCAACTTCAAGTGTTAATGATGTTGTGTTTGATTATTGTTGCCATCCAAAAAATGGTGATGAGATTATGGCATTTTTGGAAAAAAACAAAGCACATGTGCATCATAAGATGTGCTCCACAGCTGTAAAAAAACTCAAAAACAATGAACCTATGGTGTTTGTAAAGTGGGCAAAACGTAAGCTTTACAATTACAAGCTTATCGCTTCACTACACAATGAAAAGGGTGCATTGGCTGAGTTTTTGAGTTATCTTGTTAAACTTAACATCGATATTGTAGCGATAGAGCTTGGAAAAGAGCATGGGGAGTACACCAAATATTGTGAGCTTGAGTTTGAGAGTAAAGAAGCAGATATTAACCTATTGCGCGCTAAAATAGAGTCAAAAATTAAAGTTATCCATCTGGTTCGTTCAGATGATGCTTATAAAAACTAAAAAACTATAAAGAGAAATTATATGATACAAGAAGCCTTACGTGAGATCCAAAGAGGTTGTGCTGAGATTATTGATATGGAGCGAATTGAGAAGCTTGTAAAAGCTTACTATGAAGAGGGTAAAACATATACGGTTAAGGCTGGTTTTGATCCAACTGCTCCAGATCTTCACCTCGGTCACACAGTTCTTTTACAAAAACTTGCAACATTTCAAAAGTATGGTGCTCGTGTACAGTTTCTTATAGGTAACTTTACTGCAACTATTGGTGATCCAACAGGAAAAAGTGCTACAAGAAAAGTACTAAGTGATGAAGATATTGTAAAAAACATTGCATCATACACTTCGCAAGCTTTCAAGATCTTAGATGAGGAAAAAACAGATATCGTTTACAACAAAGAGTGGCTTGAAGCATTAGGTGCT
>JAMORZ010000032.1 GCA_027063295.1 Sulfurimonas sp. | reverse complement strand
ACATAACGGCGAATTCCACCAAGATAGTCTAAATTTCCCTGAAAAAAGTGTGGCTCAGTAAGTACAGAGATGGCACTTGCACCACCTCTCTCATAAGCCTGAGCTATGGCAAGCGGATCAAAATCTTCACGGATCACACCTTTTGAGGGGGAAGCTTTTTTCACCTCAGAGATGATACGGTATGGATCCTCCTCAGTTGCCTGAAGGTATGGAAACACATCACGTGGTACACGAGCATTAAATGCAAGTGAACGACCAAGCCAATCGAGTGAAAACTCTTTTTCCCTCTTTACTAAATCTTCTTTTGTTTTTTTAATAATATCATCTAAAATCATAAATTTTATTTTCCTTTTGTTGATGTAGTAAGACATTTGTCTATCTGTTTTATATGTTCAAGTACTTCTGGTATTTTACCATCTTGTCTTTGCTCAAGTCTATCCATAATCTCTTTTGCTTTTTGACACTGATGAAGTTTATAGTATCCCCATGCCAAAGAATCTAAATAATACACAGACTCTGGCTTAATATCTAAAGCTTTTTGCACAAACTCCATCCCTTGTACAATATCTATTTCATGATCAATCATAATATAACCCAAAAAGTTTAAAAACAAAGGGGATTTTTTTTGCTTAACAACTTTTTTAAGTTTATCAATCACACCATAAATAACTTTTTTATCATCAGAATGTGCTTCATACTCAAATATTGCACCATGCCCTAAATGTTCAATATCACCCGTATTTTCATAGAGTTTATATGACAACCTATATGCTTTTACATAATCTTTTTTCATTCTGTAAAGATCAAGTAAAACAATATCATCACTATGTGTCAACTCTAAAAACTTTAAAAGTTTATCATACTCTTGTGTATAACCATAGAGTTGAATAATTTTTTTTGCGATTTGTTTATCATATCTCTCTTCATACATCTTTTTATATGTTGTCAAAAGCCCATCAACATTATTTTCATCACTGTAAAACCCAACAAGTCTTTTACACAGAAGCTCAGAACATCCTCTTATACGGATATGTGTTTCAAGTTGTGCTATGGCATCTTTTTTTCTATGAAGATTGACATATAATATGATCACCATTTTATCTAGAAGCTTTTCATCATACTCTTTTATATAACCACTTTCAAGGTATTGTAATGCTTTATCAAACTTTTTCTCTTCAACATAGATACTGCTGACAAGGATATAGTCATCTACATACTGTGTTTTTTTGACAAGTTCTAGTGCTAATTGCTCTGCCTTTCTCATCTTACCAATACCAGCTAGTGCTACTATCTTAAAACGTACTAGTTTATCTTCTAGTTTTTTTGTTGCCTCTATCTGTTGTATTCTTTGAAGTGCTTGGAGATATTTTTTTGTATAAAGTTCATATTCTATTGTATTGATAAGTGCTTTGTAACGATACTCTTCTTTACCTGTAAGATCAAAAAGTTTGGTATAGAGATGTGAAGCTGTTTTTGGATCATGCAACTCTTCTGAACGTAAAGCTGTAATGATATAGATATCTTCTTGAAAGGTCTCTTGTAATGCCTGTTGGGGTGTAGGTGAAGAACAAGATAAAAAAGATACTAAAATCACAAATATAATACAGATATGTATATAAACTTTACTCATCTATTATCCCAGGACACTCTTCTTTGAGTTCATCTACTCTTTGTTTGTAATAATCCCAAAACGGAAAAGTTTTACATTGGGATGGTCTTGCATCGTAGATAGTACATCCATTGTTTTGTCGATCGTAAAAAACACACTCATACGATCCCTCATACAATCTCTCTTTTATCGAATATTTATACCCTTTTTTAAAAAGGTATTTTCTACCAAAATCATCAACACTAAGATCTAATAGTTTTGCAATATTTTCAATCTCTGATCTACTTACATAGATGTAACCACTCTCACCTGTACAACATTTTCCTTGACACTCTTCACATGCCTTTGGGTTAAATGCGTAGCTGTACCCTTTTTCTCTCATTAAAGTTGGCATTTTACACTCTGCGTTTTAGATTTTTCATAGATACTCTTTGCCTCAGCAGAAAACTCACTCCCCTCAAAACCAAAGAGTGGTGGGTGTATCTTCATATTGGAGCGTGATCCGTTTCTTGCATGAACCATCACTAGTGAAGCTGTTTTTTCTTTTTTAGGGTGGACAAAACGCACATCAACCATGCGCATCTTCACCCTCTCAAGAGCACTGCATATGTCACCAAAAGCACTTGGATCGTAACAAAAAACAAAATGGCTGTGGGGTTTGAGCAGTTGTGAGACCTTTTTGAAAAAACGATCAAGAGGAAGATTTGAGCTGTATCTTGCATTTTTGAGCATCTCATCTTCACTCTGACGTACCCCATCTGGATAAAATGGGGGATTTGAGATGATGTAATCATACTTTTTCTTAAAATCATACTCCAAAAAATCACCCTTGTGAAGTGTATACTCTATTGCGTTTGAGTGGGTATTTTTCTCTATATAGGGGTGAAAAACCTTTTGCTTCTCGATCCCTTCCATCTCTACTTTTTCGTTGTCACGTGCAACCAAAAGCCCAACGATTCCACAACCTGCTCCCACATCAAGAACATCACCTTTTGGTGCAAGTGAGGAGATAAAATCATAAAGAAACAGCGAATCTGAATTGTAACAGTAGCCAGATTCTGGTTGGTGTAGAAGCATTGTTGAGTGAGCCTTTAATCTTAGTTGGTTATAATGGTGTAATTATATCAAAGAGGTATTAAAGTATGATTATTATCCCTGCACGTTTGGCATCGAGTCGTTTTCCACAAAAAGTTTTAGCTGACATTGGTGGGCTTCCTATGGTGGTTCGCACCGCAAAAAGAGTTGAGCATATTGACAAAGTTGTTGTTGCTGCTGATGATGAGAGTATTATCGAGATATGTAAAGAGCATGGCATAGATGCTCGTCTTACATCAACAACACACAAGAGTGGAACAGACCGTATCTATGAGTGTGCAAATATCTTAAACCTTGCAGATGATGAGATCATCATCAATGTTCAAGCAGATGAGCCATTTATTGAGCCTGAGGTAGTGAGTAGCTTGATGCAAAAACTCCAAGAGCTAAAAACACAAGGTGAAGATTTTATTATGGGAAGCTGTTACAATGCCATAAACGCAGATGCCGCACAAGATCCAAATCTTGTCAAAGTTGTTCTCGATGAGAACAATAATGCCATCTACTTCTCACGCTCAGCGATCCCTTACAACAGAAGTGGCAATGCAACCTACTTTGGGCATATCGGCATCTATGGTTTTTCTAAAAAATCATTACACGATTTTTGCAACCTGCCAGATGCTCCTGTAGAAGATATAGAAGGACTAGAGCAACTTCGTGCCATCTACCATAGTAAAAAGATAACAATGTTAAAAGTTGCTTCAACAGGATTTGGGATAGATACCAAAGAGGATTTATCAAGAGCGATAGAGATTTTTCTCTAGCGCTTTGGTTTGATAAAGATGGTGTAGTCACCAAACTGTTCAGTGAGTGCAAACTCATGCTTTTGACAAAATGTTTTCTCCATCGTCTCCATCATAGATTCAGCTTCTGCTTTTGCTTCGGCTTTTGAGTCAAACTCACTCACTTCACTCATACCACGTTTAATAAAACAGCTACAAGGGTTTTGAACTCTTACTTTATACATCACCACTCCTAAAAATCAAAAATATCATCAAAGTCACCATCATCCACAGGTGTTTCATCTATTTTGAGCATACCACCTATTGTTTGGCAGTTTACAACAATAGTATCATTCATAAACTCTGCACTTGGAGCTCCTGTATGAAATGACTGTTCTAACCAGTTTGAAAGATCTGTTGCAAATGCTTTACACATAGGTCCTAATGCTTCAGAAGATTTCGTAAACTCTTCGATATGACTTGACATATCTGCTGAGAGTTCTGAAAGTGCTATTGAGATAGGATATACTTCACTATAAGAAGATAATATAGCACTTATCTTATCTAAGTATGAATAAATTTCAACAACATCCTCTTCGGTTACATCACCATAACCAACAACTAGCATAATGGAATTTAATTTACCTATATACTCTTCAAGATCATACATATCATCATCATCGATATAATCGAAAACTTTTAACTCATTAGATCGTTTATATTCTGGCAATGGGTCATTTTCTTTTTTTTCTTCTTGTGTCTGAGATGATGTTTCCATCTCTTGAGGTGGCATATCATCAAAAGTTTCTTCATCATATTGTGTTGCTTTTTGCAACTCAAAAGAGATTTTACTTGAACTGAGTTTATACCCCTCATCCAAACCGTTTTTTTTCAAAATAAGTTGAATCACTTTTTGAGGAAGAACATCAATATTTGTTAGTGTAAAATACTGCATCGTATCTGACTCTTCAATATATAGTTTGCTGGTAGGTGAAATTTTCATTTGTGCTTCAACAATAGCAACAACAATACGTACAATATCACTAAGATGATTAGACTTTACTCTCACTTTTAAAAGGAAAAACTCCCAAAATTCTGCCAAAGAATCTTCTGAATCAAATATAAATGTTGTATGTCTACTATAAATTGCATTGGAAAAAAGGTTGATAAAACGCACTGTTGCAGCTGATGTTTTTTGTTGCCTTGCTTCAAGTAAAGAGATATAATTTTTCATACGGGACTTAAAAATATCAGCATCTACAGGTTTTGAGATATAATCCTCTGCCCCATTGTTGAGAATCTCTCGTCTTTGTTCAAGATCATCACTTGTAGAAACTGCAATAATCATCATCTTTGGATATTTAGCACGAATTAGCTTACTTGCTTCTATCCCATCCATTTTTGGCATATTGATATCCATCAACACCATATCAAAATCATTTTGATCACATTTAAAAACAGCATCAACTCCATCTTCTGCTTCTTGCGTTTCAAAAGTATAATTATATTCCTGTGCATAATTATCTATGAGAGCTTTTAACATTACTCTGTTAGTCATATTATCATCAACAATCAATATTCTCATTTTTATTTTCCTAACCTTGTTAATATCTCATCTACACATAATTTATAATCTTTCAAACCTTTTGAGCGTTTAGAATCTAAAATAATCGGTGCACCTGACTCAAACTGCTTTGCTAGTTTAATATCTATCCCTATTGGTGGAAGAAGTTTTTCTTCACCAAAAGATGTCTTTACCTTAGCAACAGACTCTTTATGTTCATTTATATGGGGATTATACATCACAGGCAAAATAAAAATATTTTCTATTTTTTTCTCAGAGGCACTGTTGCTTTTATATAAAGCTCTCATCATCTGTCCAACTGCCACAACACCAAGATGGTGAGGAACAAAAGGGATCACCACACTATCTGCCACCTCTAAAGAGTTTTTTAAAAGTGCATCAAAAGTTGGTGGAGTATCGATCACACAATAATCAAAAAAATCTGCAATAGACTCACGTTTAAAACGACTTTTGAGTACCCCTCGAAGATCTGAATACTCATAAACATCAAAAAATGCAAGAGCTGGTGAGAGTGTAAGGTTTTCATGTACTGTTGGAATAAAACTCTCACTTAAAGTTTTACCCTCAAAAATAGAGTGCACACCTAAGTTTTCGTTTACATCACTCCCTACACCAATAGATGCATGGCCTTGTGTGTCAAAATCCAAAAGCAAAACAGAACCGTATTTTGCCAATCCACTTGCAATATTGACTGCAGTTGTGGTTTTTGCAGAACCACCTTTTCTGTTACTAACTACAATGGTCTTCACTAGTATCAAACCCCTCTAGAACTTTTTGAAAAAGTTTTTTCTCATCCCCATATTCACAAACTAAAGGATAGTTTTTCATATATGCCATCATAAGTTGCATCACTGCAAGATGGATATCATCACACTCTTTGAGATCTATCTGCACCTCTTCTGGTGCTTTCTCTTGTAAAAAATCTCTAAATGAGATCACTTCATCTTCATAAATCACAGAAGTGAAAGTTGCTTTGTTTGCTTCGTATGTTATTGACATCATATACTCCCTATTTTGGCATATTTACATTATTGATAACATTGATAAGAACACCATCAACATCTAAAACACCTCTAAGCTCTAAAAATTCGCTTGAATGTTCCTGCTCACTTGCACTCATAATTTCACCCTCTTCAATATGAGCAATATCCTCAATGGCATCAACCTTTATAGCAAAAATCTTACCTTCATGTTCATACACTAAAAGTTTCTGCATAGAGTTTGCAACGGCATCAAGCTCTTCAACAAAAACATCGAGTGCACTTAGTGTTTTTGTGTAGATCTCTTGTATCTCTGACTCAAAAAAAGAAAGAGCACTCTCTTGATCTTTTTTATATAGATCTAAAACCTCTGTTCCTGCATTGTGAAGTTTTTTATGATACTCCATAAGTTCATTAAACACAACTGTTACTCTATCTTCATACGAAGTAAAACTATCTATCCAAGCACCAAGCTCACATAGATGTGGATTTGTTGTTTTTGTAAACTCTGTACCTCTTTTTAAGGACTCTTCAAGAGAATTCACCCATGAAATATGAGCATCTTTGAGTTTTTCAAACAAAGATGCCAACTCCTCAGGATACGTCTCTAGTCCTATCATTTTTCTAAAACTCACCACTTTGAGTACACCATCTTCATAACTCATCATCCCATCAATAAGTGGGTGAGCATTTGGTATGGTTGTAAGCTCTACAGCTTGGATAATACGTTGAATATTTTCTATCTTTATCGCATAGCGATTATTTAGTACACGAAATACAATCAAATCAATCATCTATGCCACCTGTATCTCTTCTTTGAGTTTTTGAGAGATCCCCAAAAGTCCAAGTGGATCGATCGCCATAATAATCTGACCATTACCAAGAAGTGCTGTTCCACTAAAGAGTGGATGCCCTTCCATAATCCCAACAAGTGGTTTTTGCACAACATCTAGCTGACCAAGGAACTTGTTTACAACCACAGCTAAAAGGTTATCTTTGATGTTAAGCACAACGATCGAGAGTGGCTCATCTTTCATAGCCTCTTCATCAAGCATAGACTTAATAAATAGAAGTGGAATAACCTCACCTCTAATATAAACAAAAGGTTCATTGTGAAGATACTCTATCTCAGATTTATCAAGTTTTACAGTCTCACTTACACTATCCATAGGGATACCATAATGGATACCATTCATCTGAATGTGAAGCAAAGAAGTCACCGCAAGTGACATTGGAATAGCAAGTGTAATCACAGTTCCTTTGTTTGCTTGTGTTGAGATGTTGATAGTACCACCAAAACTCTCAATAGATTTTTTCACAACATCCATACCCACACCACGACCACTGTACTCTGTGATCTCTTCTGCTGTTGAGAGCCCTGGAAGGAGTACAAGTTCTGCTTTTTCATTTTCAGAGAGTGCATCTATCTGCTCTGATGTCATAAGCCCTTTTTCTAGTACTTTACTTGCTACTTTATCTACATTGATCCCTGCACCATCATCGATAATTTCAATGATGATTCTATCTGATTGAGCATAAGCATTAAGTGAAACTGTACCACTTGGATTTTTCCCTTTTTGCTCACGTACATCTGGCATCTCGATCCCGTGATCTAAAGAGTTACGCATAATATGGATCATTGGATCAGCCAACATCTCGATCATATTTTTATCAAGTTTTGTCTCACCACCTTTAATCTCAAGTTTAACTTTTTTACCAAGTTTTTTGGCAATATCACGTACAAGTTTAGGGTAGCGATCAAACACATAAGAGATTGGAAGCATTCTCATACCCATAATAAGATCTTGCAACTGCTCTGAGAGACGGTTAATAAAGATATATTTCTCCATTATCTCACGTTTGATCATATCGTGTGTCATTGTTGATACATTATCTGCAAGGTACGGAAGGGAGTTTTTTGCAACAAGTAACTCGCCAATAACGTTCATCAACGAATCGATTGATTCTTGCTCCACTTTTACAGTTTTTCCAACTACAGCTTTTTGTTCATTGTTTGCAGATTTCTCTTTTGCAGGCTTTGTTGGTTTAACAGCTTTTGAAGCAGATTGATCTTTTTGTTCAGCTTGTGGTTGTGCTTCTACTGTTGTGGTTTTTTCTTGTGTTGAAGTTGTTTTAGGTGTTTGACTCTCTTGAGTTTCTGGAACATCTACATTAAAATGTGATGATAAAAACTCAACCATCTCATCTTTTGTCTCAAAACCTCGAGGCATACCCTCTATAAATGGTGCAGCCTTATCTAAGATAATAGAGATTCTCTCAATATCCTCTTCACTCTCTGCATACGGAAGTGCTTTGAATTGTTGAGATAAAATCTCCTCTGCTGTTTTTTTCATATCTTCACTAACTTCAATGCTTTCGCTAGCTTCATCGTTATTTTCCACAGCAACATCTTCTTGTGTATCTATCTCTTGCGTTTGATCTTCTTGAACTTCAGATGCAACAATTTCACTTGGAGCAAGAGCTTCATCAAGTGTATATACTTCACCTTTATAAAGATTTGCAAAGAAAGAGTTAAGTTTTGTTGTATCTGTATCATCAATAAGACCCACAATATCTAAAAATCTTTGAAGTTGTGCATACTGGATCGTCTCTTTGCCAACAAGTTCTAATGATGCTTCAACCTCATCTTTGATAGTTGCAAGATCAAAATCATCAGCGATACTCATCAACTCTTTGAGTGAATCGATCTGGTGCTCTTTATCTCCCATATCTATGCTTAAAAGTGTTTGTACATCAAGTGGCATAAGTTGGAGTTCATCGATAAAATTAAAGAGTGAATCTTCAATCTCCTCATAGGTTGCATGGATAAACGCAACCATATGTACACGAAGAAGCAAGCCATCTTCATCTTCAGTTCCACTAAGTACACCTTTTGCTTGTTCATCACCCATACAAGTAAATACACCAAGCACTTGATCACCTAAAAGTGAGAGTGTATATACTGGATCATTTCCATACACCATACAAGAATCATCAACATCAAACACAACAGCATATAGGTTTCTTGTAGCACAATACTCTTCACTCAATGGAGGATTAACAAACGGAATCTTAATACTAGAAACCCCACGAAGAGTTGCCATAGGAAGATTAATAATAGATTCTTTATCATCAACTTGTAAAAATGGCACTTCCCATGTAGATTCTGCTGCAGCATCTTTACCCATTTGAGCACTCAATTCAGTGACAATACGGCTCACAGTCTCCTCATCAGCATCAACAACTTCACCTGTCTCTTCTGCTGCTTCAATAAGGTTCATCACCTCATCAAAAGCATCATACAATGCATCTGTCATACCATCAGCAAACTCTAGCTTTCCTGAACGCAACATATCTAGAAGATCTTCTGCATGGTGAGTGATCTCTTTTACAGCTTCAAAACCTACGATTCCACTTCCACCCTTGAGTGTATGTGCAGCACGAAAAACAGAATTAAGAAGTTCAGGATCATCTCCTCCGATCTCCTCAATATTTTGGTCAATAAAGGCTAAGTTTTCTCTTGCTTCACTTAAAAACTGTTCTAATAACGGATCCATAATCTCTCCTTAACTCTTTACTAGTATATCTATATATGCCTGTAGTTGTTCAGGACGAATAGGTTTTGTTTCAAAAAGGTTAGCACCCACTTTATATGCACTAATCTTATCTTCCTCTTTTGCCTGAGTTGTCACCATAATCACAGGAATAAACTTATGGTTTTCTTGCTTTCTTAAATCTTTTATAAAAGAGTATCCATCCATGATGGGCATATTTACATCAACAAGATAGAGATCTACCTCTGCATCAAGACTTTTCTCTAAAGCCTCCATCCCATTTTCTGCTTCTAAGATATCCATTCCCAAGGACTTTAAAATAGCCCCATGATAATTTCTAACTGTCTTGGAATCATCTACTACCATCACTGTTGCCATCATACTCTCCTAAAAAAATTCTATCTCATCATCTGCATCTACAGATTTTCCAGAGAACCTATCTTTTTTCTCTTTTGCTTCTTGTAAAATATTACTCAATCTCTCTTCGATCTCATGAGTTGCATTTTCTTTAAACTCTACTAAACAATTCTGTGTACTCTCAATAGCTTCTACAATGGCACTTAACTGCTGAGTAATAATATCTTGATACTGCAATGCGATCGTAACATCTTCATCCACTTCAAGATTATTTCTTTCTATAAATCGACTCATCTTCATCAAAGAATCGTATGAAAGCTCTTTTACATCTAGCTGTACATCTTTGATGTGTGCTAAAAGTTGCTCTAGTGAGTTTAAAGTTTGCATCATATCAACCTTTTCTATGCAGGGAGTCTCAACACTCTTGTGATCGCTTGTTTTAACTGTGCTGGATTAAATGGTTTTACAATCCATCCAGTAAGCCCAAGAGCTTTTCCCTGTTGTTTTAGCTCTGCTTTTGTCTCAGTAGTAAGCATAAGAGTAGGAGTTCTTTTTGTTGCTTCTTCCTTGCGAAGTGCTTCTAAAAATTCAAAACCGTTCATCACTGGCATATTTAAATCTGTTATGATTAAATCAGGCTTCATTCCAGCTTGAATATCTGCAAGAGCTTTTTGTGCTTCTGTATATTGTTTTACCTCTATTGGCATTGAGCTTGTTACCATCTTTGTTGATGCTAAGGCTGTTTCACTGTCATCTACGAATATAACTAATGGCATTTCTTCTCCTATTTTTGATAAATTAATGTATTGTCTATTTTTTTTGCTTTAAAAACTGAAACAATACGACTCATATACTCTGCATGGCCTAAAAGAACATAACCACCAGGATTAAGCATATCATAAAAAGTCATAGCAACCTCTTTACGTGATGCATCATCAAAATAGATGAGCATATTTCTTGAGAAGATAACATCAAATTTTCCAAGTTTACGCATCTGTGTTTTATCAAAAACATTGGCCACATGAAAATCAACTGTACCTTGCAACTCCTCACCAAGCTCCCATCCAAGCCCTTTTTTTACAAACCATTTGCTCAAAATAGGTTTTGGGATAGCATGAACAGAACGTTCTGTAAAACGTGCTGCTTTCGCCTTTTGGATAACAGTTGAATCGATATCTATCCCAACAACCTCAATATCACGCTCCTCTACAACCTTACCCTCTTCTACAATGTGTAAAATAATAGAGTATGGCTCTTCACCTGTTGAACATGGAGAAGATAAGATACGTAGAGGTTTTCCAGCAGGCATTCTCTCATGCAACTCGGGCAAAATTCTATTTACAAGCACTTCAAACTGATCTTTTTCTCTAAAAAAATAAGTTTCATTTACAGTCACTGCATTCATCAACTCTTGAAACTCTTCACCATCTTTATCATCAAAACGCAATCTAAAGAAGTATTTTCTAAAGCTATCCATACCAAGCTCTGCAGCTCTTTTGTCTATGTACTTTGCAATCTTATCAAAGTGTTTCTCCTCTTCTAAAAAGATACCACTTTTACGGTAGATAAACTCCCCAATCTTTGCAAAGTTCTCTTTTGATAAAAGATAAGCCATCACTCTACCCCTTTATCATTTTAATAGCACCATCAACTGCGAACTCAGCATAAAAGTCCCCAGAAAAACGCTCTTTGAGTGACTCTAGTAGTGGAATATCTTCCACCTCTCCAATCTCACCCATATAATCCACTGCAGTCATGGCAACATTGATATCTTCTTCATTTTCCAAAAGCTCTACAAGCATATCACGTGATTCGGCAAAATTAACATCACCCAAAACATTAATAGCAAAGATTCTCAGATCTCTATCATCTCCAATGAGAAACTTCACAATATAATACTTTATAGAATCTCCAAAATCTCTAAGGATAGAGATCCCAAGGTTTCTGATATATGCATTATTAAGTTTTAAAAGATCCATCACTCGCTCAATTGGAGCATCATCTGGATCCATATTTGAGATTACCGAGGCAACTTTTGTAGCGATCTGTTTATCTGCATCTTCATCATTAAGATAATCTGCTAAGAACTCTCCACCACCTTCAAATCGAGCAATCTCTTCAATAGCATAATCTCTCTCTTCATTCGTTTGTGCAGAATAAAAAAAGTTTGTTGCGTCCTCAAGAGAGTTAAGTACAGGGAACTCTGCAACATCTTGAGTTGTATGCTTCTTCACCAATGCCATCTTACATCCTTACTTTAGTGTTGCCACTTTTTTCAGTATCTGCTTAAAGTCCAACTGCTCCATCACACCACCTCTATCATAAGCCTCTTTAGGCATACCATAAACAGTCGCACTCTCTTCACTCTCACCTATCGTATAAGCACCCGCTTTTTTAAGTGCCACCATGGCATCAGCACCATCATCACCGATTCCAGTAAGGATCACACCTACGAGGTTTTTAGGATCAAACACTTCCATTGCAGAAAACATCATATCGTTTACACTTGGTTGAAAAAAGTTTTCACCTTTATTTTTATTTTCACGGACAACAATCTTGCCTGAAACTTTTTTTGCAAAATTCATATGCACACCACCACGAGCCACATAAATATTTCCTGGTAAGATCTCCATATTTTGTTTCGTTTCGTGTACAGGAAGAACTGATGCACGATCAAGTCTTGTTGCAAACGCAGCAGTAAACTGCTCTGGCATATGCTGTACAATACATACAGGGTATTTATAATCAGCAGGCAGTGAACTACATATCTGTTCAATCAGTCCAGGACCACCTGTTGATGAGCCAATAAGTACAACTTTTGTAAGTTTTAGATCACTTGCAGGTGTAACACTTCTTTCCTCTTCTCTATGTACAGCACGTCTACGTTCACGCACAGGTGCTGCTGCACGACGAGCTTGACGCTTCAATCGACGAGGAGAAATTTTACTCACAGAGTTGATTTTTTCTAAAATCTCCTCTCTATTTTCACGTCTACCCACATTCATAGTTCCTGGTTTTGCAATATAGTCGATCGCCCCAAGATCGAGTGCTTCCATAGTGATACTTGCATCTTCAGTTGTAAGAGATGAGATCATTAAAATCGCAGTTGGTTGCTTCTCCATAATCTGCTTCACTGCTTCAATACCATCCATAACTGGCATATTGATATCCATAGTTATCGCATCATACTGCATTGATGTTGCTTTTTCCACTGCTTCTTTTCCATTTTTTGCAGTATCTATCTCAACATCCAAAGTGCTTATAATCTCTGTTAATTGTTTTCTTACTAATGCTGAATCATCAACTATAAGTATTTTCTTTGCCACTATATTTCCTTTCTTTCTACTAAAGTATCTACATCCATTGTAAGGACTAATCTTCTACCATGATCTAGATGTAATACACTCGTAAAGATATCACTCTCTTCTTCTCTAATTTCAGATTCTTTTATATGTAAAATATCACTTACACTATCTACTACAAACCCAACACGTACACCATCAACCCTACAAATAATAATCTTTCCATCTTGAGGTGTGTATGGTTCTATCCCAAGTTTCTCAAACAAAGATACAATGGCAACAATTTGTCCACGAATATTGATAACACCATCAACACTTTCATCACTAAAAGTCACTTCAGTTGTTTCCATTATATCTATGATCTCATCAACACTTTCTATCTCAAAAGCATACTCTTTCTCTTGTATCTTAAAGACAACCATCTCTATGGTGTTACAACTACCCTCTTGCACAACAGCATGATCTGATTCATCTACAAAAGCTTCATGTTTTTGAAAAATCGATTCTAAAACTTTATGATCAAAAAATGAGATAAGAGAGTCTTTTTCATGAATAACACCTGAAATTTTGCTTCTCTCAACAGTGTCATCCATATACTCAATATCTGTAGCAGCATAGTTTTTAATATCTATAATCTCATCAATCAACAGCCCAATACGTTTTCCTTGATATGATGTGATGAGTATACGATTTTTATCACTACGTTTTTGAGAAAAACCATAATAAGATCTCAAGTCAATCACGATCACCAACTCTTCACGTAAAGTGATAAGACCAACAACCTCATCACTGCTACCAACAATCTCTGTCGCTTCAATATCTGCAAAAATAATCTCTTGAAGGTATTCAATATCAATCGCAAAATTTTCATTTGCCATTGAAAAGATAAGAAATCTGTTAAGTTCTTCCTCTTTTGTTATCTCTGTTTGTATTTTCCCGTTTTTAATCTCTTTTGCTTCTATCTGAACTTTATTGAGTCTCTCAACTAAAATATCTAAAGAGATCACCTGAACAAGTTTATCTTTATATTTGTAGATTGCAATAACAGGATCTTCAGGCTGATCGATATAATCTATCTTTAATTGATCAACTTCAACTGTATTATACACTTCACTCACAAGCAAAGCATTACTTGAATGGTGTCCATTAAGACTTAGGAGTCGTGTTTTTTCTGCTTCATACTCAACCTCTTGAGGAAGTCCTAACAATGTATTTAAATCAAGGAGAGATACAATGTTTCCTGCAACTGCACATAATCCCCTTACCCCTTTTGGTCTAAGTGGTAGTGGCATCAGTGTTGGCACACGAGAAATCTGGTTAATATCTTCTGTAGATATACCATAGCTCTCATTAGAGTTTTTAATTATTAATATCTCTTCAACTTGCATCTTTTTTTACCTGCTTTTACCCTTGTTGAAGCTCATCTGCCATAACAGCAAGCTCTTCTACACCCTCAGAAATATGTGAAACAGTTTCAATGATAAGCTCACTCGCTTTACGTGATTCCATTGCGTTTCTTGCACTTAATTCTACTGCTTTTTGAATCTCACTTACACCGATATTTACTTGATTCATACCCTCAAGATTTTGATCATTTACAGATTTAAGCCCTGTGTACCTATCTAAAAGGTCTACAAGCATATCTGAGATTCTTGAGATATCAGAGATCATTGTATCAATAAGTGTTTGCTCTGATGCTTGTGATGTTAGCAAGTTATTCCAATCTGTTTTTACAGTATCGATCTCTGAATTCATAGATTCAACAATATCATTGATCTTTTCAGTATTTGCACTTGAATCTTTTGCAAGATTACGGATATCTGAACTAACAACTGCAAACCCTTTACCAAAATCACCTGCGCGAGCCGCTTCTATCGAACCACTTATTGCAAGCATATTGAGTTGTACAATCGAGTTGGAGATATTGCCTACAGTTTTATCAACAGATTTTGTCTCTTTTACAATCACATCAAGTTCAGATGCTGCTGCGTTTCCTTGAGTGATTGAGTCACTAAACGCTGTACGGATCTCTGTAATTGTTGATTTTACATCACTAAAAGATACTTTTAAAAGATCAAAGTTTCTTCTTGCAATATCAATGAGCTTATCAATATCACGTGCTGCTTCAATACCAGCTTCAATCAACTCTTTATTGTTGAGTGCACTTTGATTTGTTGTGTGAGAAGATGATTCGATTTGATTGAGTGCATTGGTTACATCCTCCAGCGCATTTTGGATATCATCCATATTTCCACCGATAGTATCAGCAGAGAGTGCTATATCTTCAGCAGACTTCATAGTGTCTGTTGAGTATTTTAACTCATCAGCCAAAGATGAAAGCTCTTTGATATCATCTTCTGTTTGTGCAAGTGCATCTGATTGAACTTCAATACCATTGAGAGTTTTCTCAACAGAGAGTGCAATCTCACTTGAAGCTTGAGCAATATCTTGAGAACCTGCATTGATTTTACCTATCAAATCACTGAGTCTATCAGTATAAGTACTTACACTTCTTGCAGCCTCAACAGAGTAGATAGCAATCTTAGAGAGCTCTTCCATCTTCATACTCAGTGTATTTCCCTTATCTCCATTAGATGAGATGATAGAACTTGTTGCACCGATACTTTGGATAATGTTATCTATACTTGCTTGAATCTTATTAACGAGTTCTGAAATAAACTCTGCGTTTTTCTCACTCTCACCTGCAAGTGCACGTGTCTCATCAGCAACAACTGCAAACCCTTTACCATGCTCTTTTGCACGACTTGCTTCAATCGCTGCATTTAATGCTAAAAGATTTGTCTGATCAGCAATCTTTGCAATAAATCCAACAGCATCACCAATATTTTGAGAGCTTACTTTTAGCTCCTCACTTTTTGTAGAACTTGCTTGTGCAACAACAACTGCATGATCCATACGTGAAACTGAATCATTTACTTGCCCAACAGAGTTTAAGATACTATCACCTGTCGCAAGTGTAGAATTAATAACAGTCTCAATAGTACTGTTCATTTTACGGATATTGCCATTGATACTTTTTACATTTGCAAGAGCCTGTTCACTCGCTCCACTATTTTCTTCTGCTGCAGTAGCGATCTGCTCCATTGAAGACTTTAACTCTTCAATCGCACTTACACTCTCTTGAGCATTTTCTAAAATAGTCATCGAAACACCTGCAATACTTTCACTGATCTGTTGTTGTTTTGCAAGTGTTCTTTGTTTTCTTTTTTCACTTCCTGAAGCTACAACTGCCGAAGCTGATGATGAGCCCCCTTTTTTCACTAATGCCATTATGAAATCCTTTTGACTAATCTAATGTTGCGTAAAGCTCTTCAGCTTTTTTGATATCTTCACGAGATGGTTTTACTCTGATAGAAACATATTTGATATTACCATTTTTGTCGATTGAACGTAAAACTGTCGCATTTACCCAGTAAAATCCACCACCTTTACGTTGATTTTTAACGATCCCTGTCCAAAAACCTTTGCTTTGTGCATCATCCCAAAGTG
>JAMORZ010000031.1 GCA_027063295.1 Sulfurimonas sp. | reverse complement strand
TCAAAGATATTGAGTGTGTTCGTGATATGGGTGTAAACTTCATCACAAACCACAAAGTAACAAAAGAGGATATGGTTCGCTTTGAAAAAGAGTACGATGCTACAATGATCGCTTCTGGTACTCGTATCTCAAAACCTGTTCGTTGTGCAAATGAGAGAGCTGAAATCAAGGGTTATTGGGGTGCGATTGATTTTCTTGACTGGGTAAACCTTTATGAGAAATTTGATATTAAAACACCAAAAGAGGTGCAAGAGAAGCAGATGCTTCCAACTGATCATGTAGATCTTACAGGTAAAGTGGTTGCATGTGTTGGTGGTGGTTTTACCTCTATGGACGTTGTGCGTTGTTCTATCCGTGCAGGTGCAAAGAAAGTGATTATGCTTTATCGTCGTGATGAGAAAACAATCATTCGTAACACTACCTACGAGGAGTATCATGAGGCAGTTGAAGAGGGGGTTGAGTTTATCTTCCACTCTGCTGTTTCTGAGATAAAAGATGAAGACAACGTTTTAAAATCTCTTATTATCGATAAGTTTGAGCTTGTACCTGATCCAGATGGTGGTCGTCCTCAACTTGTAAAGATTGAGGGTGCATCGTTTGAGCTTGAGGTGGACTACCTTATCCCTGCAGTTTCTCAAAGTGCTGATCTTGGGTTTATTCCTGATGATTGGGAGCTTGAGATGACATCTTGGGCAACACTTAAGACAAACGGTAAAGACTATATGACTTCACGCAAGGGGATTTTTGCTTCGGGTGATTGTGAGTATGGTCCTATGACTATTGTAAACGCAGTTGGTCAGGCAAAACGTGCAGCTTCAGTGATGAGTCGTTATGTGCACACTGGTGAGATCACTTTGACAGATGAGGAGATCATGGAAGATCATCTTCAAAAACTCAAGGTGTATGATAAAAAAGAGAAGATCACAGGTTGGCTTCCAGGACTTCCACGTGAGCATAGTTCTATCTTAGATACTGACTTTAGAAAGTATAATAACGAAGAGGTAAACTTAGGTTTTACTCAAGAGCAAGCACTTAGTGAAGCTGAGCGTTGTATGCGTTGTTATTATATTGCTATGGTTCAGGCATAGGGGGGGCATTGATGAGTAAGACAATTAACTTTAAAATCGATGGCAAAGATGTTGTGGCACAAAAGGGTGAGACTATTCTTCAAGTTGCGCGTAAAAACGATATCTATATCCCAACTATGTGTTATATCTCAAAAACAACTCCATGTGCATCATGTCGTATGTGTGTTGTAGAGGCTGAAGGTGTTGATGGTTTTGTGCTCTCGTGTAATACACCTCCAACTGAGGGGATTAACATCACAACAAACAATGCTGAACTAGAACTTGAACGCACAAACATCATGAAACTTTATGATGTAAACCATCCATTAGAGTGTGGTGTATGTGATAAGTCTGGTGAGTGTGATTTGCAAAATAAAACTTTAGAGTTTAATGTTGCACAACAAAACTTTACAGCACGTGACCAAGCTCGTAAGATAGAGGATTGGGGACTTATCAACTATGATCCTGCTTTATGTATCATGTGTGAGAAGTGTGTGCATGTGTGTAATGAGGTGATAGGTGATGATGCTATTGATGTAAAATTTGGTGGTTATTCTTCTACTATCATTCCTAAAAATTCACAAACACTTGATTGTACATTTTGTGGTGAATGTATTGCTGTTTGTCCTGTTGGGGCACTAGTAAGCAGTGACTTTAAGTACTCTGCAAATGCATGGGAGTTAAGTCGTATCCCTTCAACTTGTGCACACTGTTCTGCTGGATGTTCATTAGAGTATGAAGTAAAAGAGCATGGTGTAAGAAAAGATGCTTTAAGTATCAATCGTGTGAAGAACAATTTTGAGTTTACTTCACTTTGTGGAGCGGGGCGTTTTGGTTTTGATTTTGAAAACCATGCACTCAAAGATAAAGGTGCATTTGATGCAGCTATCAAAGCTCTTAAAGATGCAAAAGCGATCCGTTTTTCTTCTATCATCACAAATGAAGAGGCATATATCTTACAACTCCTAAAAGAGAGACTTGGTGTAAAACTTTTCAACGATGAAGCAAAAGCATTTCAAGATTTTATGCAGGCATATAGCTCTGTAAGTGGTAAGCTCCACCACTCAGCAACACTCGATGCAGTGAAAAAAGCTGATGGTGTTATTGTACTTGGCTCACGTGTGGCAACTGATAATCCAGGTGTTCGTTATGCTCTTACAACTGCATCGCGTCACAATGGTGCAAGAATCGTCTATGCACACCCTATGGAAGATACTTTGATGCAAAATACTGCAACACAGTTTATGAAATATGAAGTGGGAACTGAAGAGGGTGTTATGGCACTCTTGGCTCATGAACTTTTAGCTAATGTAGAGGTAGATAATGCAACAAAAGCATTTTTAGATAATCTTGATATGGGTTATTTGAGTGCTGAGAGCAATGTGGGAGATGATGAGCTTTTAGCTATGAAAAAAGCATTTGCCCGTGCACAAAACAAAGTGCTTATCATCGGAAGTGATGTTTTTGCACATCCAAGAGCAGCAAATATTGCAAAACTTGCAGCTATTATTGAGAAATATACTGAGTATTCACTTCTTATTGTGCCAAGCCAGACAAATACACTTGGTGTATCACTTATCTGTGAATTGGATAATGATGAAAATATCAGTAATGTTGTGGGCTACAATGCTCAAGGAGAGTTTATAATCTCATCATTAAATGATGCAGATTTAGCAATGCCTTCACTCAACCAACAAGAGGGAAGTGTTGTAAGTATAGATAACCGTGTACTTCCTTTAAATGTTGCAGTTGCGTTTGATGGTTATAACCTTAATGATATTGCAAATGTACTCGGTATTACTAAAGAGTACACGATAGATT
>JAMORZ010000030.1 GCA_027063295.1 Sulfurimonas sp. | reverse complement strand
ATCCTTTTAGCTGCAATATCTTTTGAGAGATCTTTTTGTATATCTAAAATCGCTGCTCTTTGCTCCTGCGTTAAAACAAACGGCAGAGTCTCCTCCCATTTTGTAAAATCTTGTTCTATCTTAGCTATACTTTGAAAGTATCTACGTTTCACTGAGAGTTGTTTCATGTAGATAAAAAGTTCTGTATACTTTAAAGCATCTAGTGTTACTGAGGAGAGTTCTTTAAGTTTTGGTGCTTCATCACAAGGAAAATGAAGTTTTAATATCTCTTGTGCAACACTCTCCTTGAGTCCCTCTTGAGCTAACCTTTGAGTATTGAGATGTTTTTGTACAAAACGCAACATAACATCACTTCTGAGTGCTGTTTTATACTTTGGTGTTATTTCACCTATAGTTGAGACTTTTTTAGGCATACTCATAGAGCATTGTCCCATTTTACACTCAACTACACCATAATAATAATCTCTGCTTCCAACACTAAACTGGTGCATCATATAAGGCTTAGGACGAAAAAGAACACCCACAAGCTTATGTCCAAAATTGTGAGCAAAAAAAGTGATCTGAATCGAGTTGGCAGAGCGAAATACAGACTCAACAGTTGCATCGATGAGCTGCGGGCAATGTTCTTGAAGATGGGAATGGAGTCGATAATCCTCATAAGTATGAGGGATCAAAAGAGCAAGTTCACAAAAACTACCAATGGCAAGTTTTTCAAACTTTTGTTTTATCTCTTTGCTATACTCCATGATCTCTCCTTTTTTAACCACTATAGATTAAAAAAGGAAATAGAAGAAAAAATATTGCATATTGTCAGATTATGCCTGAACCCTTGCGTTTCTCTCATCCTCTTGTGCTTTATAAAGCTCAGCACACCCTTTGGAGAGTTCGCGAATTTTTAAGATGTAGTTTTGACGCTCTGTCTGGCTGATAGCTTTTCTGGCATCAAGTACATTAAAAGTATTTGATGCAATCATACACAAGTCATATGCAGGGAGTGGAAGTCCAGCTTCAAGGGCGCGTTTACACTCTGCTGATTTTGCTTCAAACTCAGCAAAAAGCATTTTTGTATCTGCTACTTCAAAGTTATATTTAGAAAACTCTATCTCACTCTCTTTGTGCACGTCTCTGTAGAGTGTTTTATTCCCCTGTGCATCAACATTCCATACAATATCAAAAACACTATCAACACCTTGAAGATACATCGCAAGTCTCTCTGTTCCGTACGTTATCTCAGCTGTTACAGGTTTACACTCTATTCCACCAACTTGTTGAAAGTATGTAAACTGTGTTACCTCCATACCATTGAGCCACACTTCCCAGCCAAGCCCCCAAGCACCAAGTGTAGGAGACTCCCAATTATCTTCAATAAAACGGATATCGTGTTTTGCAACATCAAGTCCAAGGTATTCTAGTGATTTGAGATAAAGCTCTTGAATATTATCTGGTGAAGGTTTGATGATCGCTTGAAACTGATAATATGAACCAAGACGGTTTGGGTTCTCTCCATAACGACCATCAGTTGGACGGCGAGATGGTGCAACATAAGCTGTAGCCCACGGAGTAGAGTCAAGTGAGCGAAGAAATGTTGCGGGGTGAAATGTCCCCGCACCAGCTGGAATATCATAGGGTTGTACGATATTGCACCCCTGCTTCATCCAGAACTCTTGAAGTTTTAGTAGCATTTCGCTAAAAGTTATCATAGTTGTAACCTTATAAATTAGTTGCGAAATTATACTATGTTTTACTTGTTAGTTTATAAATCTTACCAACGAGAGAGGATTGCAAAGTTTATTTTTGCATACTCTGGTACTGTTTGTCCATCTATCGTTGCTTCGTTTGATGAGTACTGTCCTGAGATATCAAACTGAAACCATTTAAGCCCAGCACCAATACCAGCGGTATAAATAACTCCTGCATTGTCACTTGCATCTAAGTTTTGCATCGCTCCCCCACGAAATGCCAACCATGATGCTGGATGCCAACTAATACCTCCACCAACCATTTGGGATTTAAATCCATCAACAAGTGTCTCATTTGATGTAATATCATAATCAACTGCAACTTCCAAAGACTCAAAAAGATTATATGCAACTCCTGCACGAACTAAAGGTTTTACAGTGATCTCACCAGCTACCTCACCATCTTCACCCACTGTATCAAATGTAGGAGAGTTAAGGTTTTTTCCAACAACAGCGAGTGTAAGATCTTTAGCTATTGCGGGTTGATATGCAATACCAACATCGATACCAAAAGTATCAGTTGTTACATCTTTTTTATAATCTTGTTCCTCATCTGAGTCATCAAGTTGCAATCTATCTATATAAGAGATACCTTTCATATATTTGACAGCTCCACCTATCATCAACTTTCCTGCACTATCAAAGCTAACTCCATAAGCGATAGGCACTTCAGCAATAGCAATACCTCTTACATCAAGGTATGTATCTCCATTATCTATCGCATACTCCATAGAATAATTTTCATACTCACTTTGAGTCACTTCATTTCCATCAATATCATAGTATTTATCATCATTTTGAAAATATAACTGATCATGTGTCTGATCAACTTTAGCTGTTGCTACTGCGTTTGATGAGCCAAATACTCCAAAACCAAAATTACCAACTTGCATGGAGAGGAAAAGTTGAGGATCTACCGAAAGTGCATCTCCGTCCATCCCTAGAACAATATCTTTTCCTGTTATTAAGATATTTTTATCTTCATCTGTCAAACTATCAACATCTTCACCAGCTTTATCTAAAACATCCATAAAACCATTTTCATCAAGAGCACTTACAGATGCTCCAGCTCCATGATCTTCAAACGCAACACCACCACCAAGCGCAAACTCTACATCGTAGGTTGTATTTGCTAAAAGTGCTGGGTTGTTATATGTCGCAAATGAGCCA
>JAMORZ010000029.1 GCA_027063295.1 Sulfurimonas sp. | reverse complement strand
GGTCGTTCAATTGGTTTCATCGGTCATGTACTTGATGAAAAACGTCTTGCAATGCCAATGTATCGTCACCCAATGGATGATATCCTTTACGACGTACAAAAAGCAGAGAAACTTTAGTTTCTCATTTAAAAGGGCATCTGCCCTTTTAACCCTCTCATCTTATGAATCAAGTTAGCCCTGAAATCCCAACCTCTTGGAAAAATGTTTTACAAAGTGAATTTAGCAAAGAATATTTTCTCTCTTTAAAGCAGTTTTTACATCAAGAGCAAGCAAACCATACTGTTTTTCCAAAAAACAAAGACATCTTTAATGCTTACAATTCTATGGAGTTTGAAGATGTAAAGGTGGTGATACTTGGGCAAGATCCTTATCATGGCATAAACCAAGCTCACGGGCTCTCTTTTTCTGTGCAAGATGGGATAGTTTTTCCCCCATCACTCAAAAATATTTTTCAAGAGCTTGTTGATGATATGAGGTGTAGTTACCCAGCGAGTGGTAATCTTACAAAATGGGCAAAGCAGGGTGTGTTGCTTTTAAATGCAGTATTGAGTGTAAGAGCTCATGAAGCAAACTCCCATAGAGGCAGAGGGTGGGAGTATTTTACCGATGCAACTATAAAAGCTATTAGTGAGCATAGAGAGGGTGTAGTGTTTATCTTATGGGGACGACCTGCTCAACAAAAAGAAAAACTCATCGATACTTCAAAACATCTTGTCTTAAAAGCACCACATCCATCACCTCTTTCATCATACAGAGGTTTTTTTGGTTCTAAACCATTTTCAAAAACAAATACCTACCTTCAAGCACACTCAAAAGAGCCAATTGAGTGGTGCCTTTAATTTTATTGTCTTAAAGAATCTATCCCATCAACAATAGTAGAGATACTTAATTTTACTTCACTGAGTGTTTTTTGTGTATGTTCTGCAAGTTTACGCACCTCGTCTGCAACAACAGCAAATCCACGACCATGTTCCCCTGCACGTGCTGCTTCTATGGCGGCATTTAAAGCTAAAAGGTTTGTTTGTTCTGCAATATTTGCAATAGTGTCAAGGACACTGTAAATATCTTTACTTTGCTCTTGAAGTTGTGAAACTTGCTCATTAAAAGAGATGAGATTTTCTGCGTTTTGTTCACCTGTTTGTGTTTTAAGGAGTTGAAGCTGTTCTTGCAGTTTGTTTTTTTCCTCTTTGTATTCTTGGATCTGGCCGTAGAGTTGAGCCATTTCGTCGTTATGTTTTGATTCAAGTGTTTTGAGTTGTTTGTTTATATCTTCTTGATTCTCTTGTGAAGATTTTTGAGTTGCTGTATCTGTGTTGTAGATGGTTTGAGGCATCTCTTTTTGTGTTGAGGAGATATTTCTGAGTCTATCAACTTCTGTATGAAGTGAACTGTTTTGAGCTTCAAGTTCTTGGATCATCTCTTTGTAGGTATCACAGTTCTCCTCTTTATGACTACGTTTTGCCAAGAAGTAACCACTGATAAGTCCAAAGAGGAGTGCAACAAATGCAGCAATAGCAGTTGTTAGAAGATCAAACTCTTTTTTAATACGATCTTTGTATATAATCTTCTCTTTGTAAACTACTTTAGTTTGCATCTTTTTTTGAGGGAGAGTTTGTATCTGTTCTTGTGCTGCCAAGTTCATACTTGTATAAAGTTTTTTGAGTTTTTCTCTTTGTTCTTGTGATATTTTTTTATTTTTTTTGAGTGCATCTATGCTTTGTAATGTTTGCGTTTTGAGTTTTTGGAGTTTGTTACCCTTTGTTTCATCAAGACTTAGTGCTGTTGCGATATGATCGTGTGTAGAGACCACAAGATAGTAAAGTGCAACTTTCTCTTCAGCAGAGAGATTTTTAGAGAGTTTATCTATCTCTTGATTGAGTTGTTGGTATGTTGTCTCAACTTGAGTTGCATGGAGTGTAAGTAAAAGTAAAAAAATCGGCATTAATATTTTCATATTCATACTATAGCAAATTATATTCCTAAGTGTAAGGATAAAATATGTAAAATACCCCTATGGATAAAAAATATACAATTTTAGTAACAAACGATGATGGATATGAAGCAAAAGGGTTGCACTCACTTGTGGAGGTTTTGCGAGAGTTAGATGGAGTAGAGGTTGTAGTAGTAGCTCCAGCTAATGAAAAATCAGCCTGTGGACACTCACTCACACTCACAAGACCACTGCGTTTTGTAAGTGTAGGCGATGATTTTTACAAGCTTGATGATGGAACACCCTCTGATTGTGTTTACCTCTCACTCTCTACAATGTTTGAAGAGAAAAAGCCAGACTTACTAGTGAGTGGGATAAACCGTGGCTCAAATATGGGTGAAGATATCACCTACTCGGGTACAGCAGCAGGTGCAATGGAGGGTGTACTTCACGATATACCTTCCATTGCGATCTCACAAGTGATGGATTTTACTAACCCTGATGGGGATTTTACTTTGGCAAAAAAAACGATCCAAAAGATTGCCAAGAAGGTGATGGAGGGGAGTTTTCCTCTGCCACCGCGTGAGTTTTTAAATATCAACATCCCACCTGATTGTCAAGATGCACCTATGAGAGTGACTTATGCGGGGCACAGACACTATGCAAATGATTCACACCTGCATAGAAACCCACGTGGTGAGGAGTACCATTGGCTTGGTTTGCATCCACTCAGTTTTGAGCCACGCAAAGGCAAAGAGGGTATGTTGAGTGATTATGAAGCGATAGAGCAGGGGTGTGTCTCTTTGACACCTATTATGTTGGATATGAGTGCATACAACTCGATGCAACGACTCAGTGAGTGGCTTTAGTGCAAAGGTATGATCGTATAAAACTGCTGCTGCAGGATGATTTTGAAAAACTGCAAAACGCAAAGGTATTGCTGCTTGGTGTTGGTGGTGTTGGTGGGTTTTGTCTTGAT
>JAMORZ010000028.1 GCA_027063295.1 Sulfurimonas sp. | reverse complement strand
AAGCATCTTCACATGGGTGTGGACATACACGACCACACACGTGTGCAAGTGGCATAGTTTGACGAGTAGCCATTAGTGAGTCATCAAAACGCAGATCTCTAACACCCTCGATATATCCAGGAATATCTACATCAGCAGGACAAGCATCAGAACATGGTGCTGTAATCTTAGCGATATAGCCGATAGATTCATCATAATGCTTTGATTTTTTCTGCTCGTTGATACACTCCATAAATGTATCTTCAAAGTGAGTCATAAGATCCAAGATAGGATTTGGCACAGTTTTACCAATCTCACATTTTGAAGTGATCTGCATACTTTTTGCAATCTCTTTTAGGTGTTCCAAATCAGCTACACTACCCTCACCACGAGCGATTTTATCGAGTTGATCATACAAGATACGACCACCCCAACGTCCTGGTGCACATCTTCCACATGCCTCAGAGTACTCTTGATATTGTGCAGCATATTCCATCGCAAGACGGATCACATCTACATCTTCATCAAAAAGTGCCACACCATCCCAGCCGATAAAAGCTTTCGATTCTCTGTGATCATCATATTGTGCTGGTAGATTATAAGCTGATTCTTCCCACTCGTCCACAGGTTTGCCTATGTTATTGATAGACTCACCTCTCCAAGTAGAAAAATAGACTTTGCTCAAAATAAAATCCTAATCTTTTTTAACGACGATAGTCCAATCGACTTCGTTGAACTTAAGAGAGTTATAAAGCTCATAGCCACACTCTCTTACTAAATCTGCACTTCTTTGAATTGGAGTGAAATCACCTATCTCAAAAAGAAAAATGAGTGTTTCATTTTTCTTATGAGACTCACCAAGAATCTCTTTCATACGAGGTTCAAAATCGTTCCCAAGCTTTCTTAAGTCGTAACGTTTCATTATCTATCAACCTCCCCAAATACGATGTTAGTTGTACCAATAATTGATACAACATCTGGAATATAATGTCCAGGTAGAAGATCTGTTAAGATCCCTGTATGCCAAAATGATGGAGCACGAAGTTTGAGTCTGTATGGGTATGGTCCACCCTGAGAGTTGATGTAGTAACCAAGTTCACCTTTTGGTGACTCAGTTGCAACATATACCTCACCTACAGGTGGTCTCATACCTTGTGTTACAAGTACGAAGTGTTGCATTAGAGAGTAGTTTTGTGTCATGATATCTAGCTTTGGAGCTGAGATATATTTTGGTGCATGAGCCATAAGCTCAGTCTCACCATTTTTCACACACTCATCGTACATATCTATACATTGATAAAGGATCTTTGCAGATTCTCTCATCTCTTCCATATAGATGCGATAACGTGCAAAGTTGTCACCCTTGTCAGAGTAAGGAACATTAAACTCCACTTCATCATAAAGCTCATATGGCTCTTCCTTACGGATATCCCAAGCAACACCACTAGCCCGTAGCATTGGACCTGTACAACCCCAAGAGAGTGCCATCTCTGTTGGTATCACACCAACTTCTTCCATTCTCATAAGCCAGATACGGTTGCTATCAAGTAGATCTTCATAATCTTTGATATTTTGTGGAAGTTTGTTTAAAAACACTCTTAGTTGGTGCAAGAAACTATCTTGAATATCTAGTGGAACACCACCGATACGGATCGCTGCATGTGTAAGACGTGCACCACAATACCCCTCGATGATATCCATAAGATACTCTCTCTCACGGAATGCAAAAAGAAACACTGTCATCGCACCAATATCTAGTGCAGTTGTTGCAAGCCAGAAAAGGTGAGACATCAAACGGTTGATCTCTAAGAGCAACATACGAATAACTTTCGCACGGCGTGGAACTTCAAGCCCAATAAGCTTCTCAACTGCAAGAGCAAAACCATAGTTATTTGAAGATGATGCAATATAATCCATACGGTCAGTTGTAGGCATAAACTCGTTGTAGATCATATTTTCAGCCATCTTCTCCATACCACGGTGAAGGTAACCAACATCTGGATGTGCTTTTACAATTTGTTCTTGTTGTAAATGGAGCATCAAACGCAACTGCCCGTGTGCAGAAGGGTGTTGTGGTCCAAAGTTAAGAACTAACTCGTTATCGTCTCTGTCAAATGTTATATTTTCAAAAAACGGTCTTAATCTGTTTTGTACTTGTGCCATTCTCTACCACCCTATCTTTGAGGATCATCAATAACTTTTGATGACTCTTTTGTATATTTTTTGATGAGGAAAACTCCACCCTCTTCTTGATACTCTTGAGGATTTCTCTCTTCGTTGCCTGTGATTTTAGTTCCTTTTGGTACTTCAAATCCAAGACGAGCAAAACGCTCAGAATCGTAACGATCTACTGTCGCTGTATCACGGATCTCTGGTCCAATGATATCACGAGCTTCTTTACCGTAGATCTTATCTACTTCGTACCATGCTGCAAATTCATCACCTTGAAGTGGATAAGATTTGCGAAGTGGATACCCTTGCCAATCATACGGCATAAGGATACGTTTCATAAACGGGTGTCCATTTGCTTCGATACCAAACATATCAAACATCTCACGCTCAGACCAGTCAGCTGAACGGAAAAGTTTTTCTACACTGTCAACTGCTTGACCGTTTTTGATGAAGTATTTTACACGGATACGTTTACGTTTTGTCATAGAGAGCATTTGGTAGAAGATCTCAAATGTATCATCTTTTGCCAACCAGTCAATCGCACTCATCTCTGAGAGTTGAGTATATTCTAGCTCATCTCTCATCAACTCAAGCACACCATAAATATCATGAGCATTAATGTAGATAACCATCTGCTCAACTTGGATATATGCCTCTTTTACTTCAAACTTTGCTTTGATCGCTTCTAAATCTGCTGCAAAGATCTCATCATCTTCCACTGCACTTTTTGGTACCTGTGGAGCCACATAGTATCTGTCTGTATAGTAGGCTTTTGCCTGAAGATCGTCTTTTGGTTTATATGCTCTCATCTTACATCAACCTTTTTGGTTTTTGTGCATTTCCAGCTTTGTTTGCACGGATTTTTTTCTGAAGTAACATCACACCATACTGAAGTGTCTCTGGACGTGGTGCACACCCTGGAAGATAAAGATCAACCGGGATGATTCTATCTACCCCTTGAACAGTAGCATAAGTGTTAAACATACCACCTGTGTTTGCACATGAACCCATTGAGATAACCCATCTAGGCTCTGTCATTTGATCATAAAGACGCTTGATAAACTCAGCATGTTTCTTTGTTAGAGTTCCAGCAACGATCATAAGATCTGATTGTCTTGGTGATGCTCTAAAGATCGTACCATAACGGTCAAAGTCATATCTTGAAGCACCTGCTGCCATCATCTCAATACCACAACAAGCAAGACCATAAGTAAGTGCCCAAAGTGAGTTTGAACGCCCCCAGTTTACTACTTTGTCGATCGATGTAAGTGCGACTGGTAGTCCACCATCTTGTGTATAATTTACTTTATGTTGTGCCATTCTAGCGCTCCTTTTTTCCATGCATATACAAAACCGATAGCAAGTAGTAAGATAAACATTAACATCTCAGCAAAACCAAACCAGCCAAGAAGTTTAAAATCAACCGCCCACGGGAACATAAATACAATCTCAACATCAAACAGCAAGAAAAGTAATGCAAACAGATAAAACTGTGGCGAAATTCTATTTGGTTGTTTTGTTATCTCCGGTCCACACTCATATACTGAAAGTTTAATCTTCTCAGTGTCTTTAGCGGCCAATGCACGACTTGCCAATCTAGCAATAATAGTCGTTGCAGTAAATGCACCAAATGTTAAAACAAACAGTACAAATACCCCAAAATACGGATTTGAAGTCACTATATGCTCCATATAACCTACCTTTATTTTTCAAGACTTCCGATATAGAAACGAAAAGTCCTTGTAATATTTGTCTTCTAATGCCAAAAGCATAGAAAAAACAGTTACTGCACTATAGCAAAAAGAGTATTAAATCTAAATTTTATGAGAAGGAAGTGAGTAGCAATGTCACTAATCGCTACATCTTAAATGAAGTGGATATTTTATAGTGTGTAGAATAGTAATATCTACACACTTAAAAGAAAAAAAACTTATCTTTTACAAGCACTAACTTTGAGATTTGCCTTGTTTTTTTCAACAGTTTTAACACCAATCCCTTTTACCATGCTAAGCTCATCTACACTTTTAAAACAGTGCCCATCACGAAAAGCCACAATCACTTCAGCTTTTTTCATACCAACACCCTTAAGAGTGCTTAACTCTTTTGCTGATGCTGTATTGATATCTATAGCACCAAATAAAAAACTAGCCATCATGGCAAACACAAAGAGAATTTTCATTCTTTACTCCTACTTTTAAGATGAAAAATTCTAACAAAAATCAAAAATTTTGTCTAGCTATTATAGCCATTTGGATTTTAGGGGCATTATATTTAAGAAATTTAGCAGATTTAGTGTAAAATACATGATAAATAAATCCAAGCCATTTTTTTAAGCTGAAAAATGACTATGAAAAAAAATTAGCTACTTTGGATTTTTGAATTTGCAAGTGGCTCTTCTAACTATCACTATTAAAAATATCTCGAGTGTAAACTTTCTCTTTTACATCTTCAAGCATACTCTCAAATCTATTTGCTACTATCACATCACTCATATCTTTAAACTCTTCTAAGTTTTGTATCACCTCTACACCATCTAGCATATTTTCGGCATATACTGGTTCATAGATGACAACTTTTACCTCTTTTTTGAGTTTTTTCATCACATCTAAGATAGCTGCACTTCTAAAGTTATCGCTTCCACACTTCATGATGAGTCTGTATATACCTACCACTTGAGGTTTTTTTGCTAAAACTCTTTGTGCTACAAACTCTTTTCTTGTCTCATTTGCATCTACTATCGCACCGATGATATTACTTGGCACATCTTTGAAGTTTGCACAAAGTTGTTTGGTGTCTTTCGGAAAACAATACCCTCCATAACCAAAACTAGGGTTGTTGTAGTGACTTCCTATACGTGGATCAAGTCCAACACCCCTTATGATCTGCTCGGCATTAAGGTTATGCACCTCAGCATACGAATCAAGCTCATTAAAAAACGCAACACGCATCGCTAGGTATGTGTTGGAAAAAAGCTTGATAGCTTCTGCTTCCGTAGAGTCTGTAAAAAGGATGTCAATATCCTCTTTCAATGCACCTTGAGCCAAAAGGTTTGCAAACACTTCGGCACGCTTACTTCTCTCACCTACGATGATACGGCTAGGGTAGAGGTTATCTTGCAGTGCAGAGCCCTCGCGCAAAAACTCAGGGGAGAAGATGATGTTAGTTGTGGAGTATTTCTCATTGACACTTGCAGTGTAGCCTACTGGTACGGTTGATTTTATCACCATGGTAGCTTTAGGATTTATCTTTAGAACATCCTCAATCACACTCTCAACAAGCTTTGTATTAAAATAGTTTGTCTCAGGATCATAATCAGTTGGTGTTGAGATGATGATATACTCTGCACCTTTGTAAGCATCTTCTTTATCTAAAGTGGCTCTAAAGTTAAGCTCTTTGGTTTGTAGATACTCACTGATCTTTGCATCTTCTATAGGGGAGATCTTCTTATTTAACATCTCCACCTTCTCAGCTATTACATCAAGTGCTACCACTTCATTGTTTTGCGCTAGAAGAATGCCATTTGAAAGACCTACATACCCTGTACCTGCTACTGCTATTTTCATACTTTTTTTCCTAATTTTTCTTTTAATATTATTTTTCCACTCTCAACCCCTGGTTGGTCGTAAGCATCTATATACATAAACTTTGCACACAATGATGTCAAAAGCTCATAGCGAAACATAAGCCCCGCTATGGCACTCTCACACACACCATCGATAGTGATCACATCACAAGGGATATCTTGAAGATTGTTTATAGACGTTATTGTAGCATCTGCTTGCTTGTTGATGAGTGAAGCAAACTCTATCTCATGCAGATAGTCAAGCTCCTCAAGCCCCTCTAAGGTCACAGGTGGGATCTTTAAGTCATTGTCAAAATTCTCAACTTTTATCACAGTGACTGTCTTGTCACGCTTTCCTTCAACAATAAGCTGTAAAAAGGAGTGCTGATCGATTGGTCCAATGATCCCTATGGGAGTTAAACCTTGATGCGTTTGGTTGATATCTATCTTTCCAAGGGACTCCCCCCAAAGCTGTATATACCACTTGTTAAACCCCTCAAGTCTTGATGAGTATGAAAAAACAACATTGATGTTGAACTTGTTTTTATACTCTACAAAAAATCTCGCTTTTTTTAGAAGCTGCTTATACTCTTCCTCTTTGGCAAAAAAAGACTCATAAACACCTCTGGCTCCTCTGAGTATCTCTGCTATATCTATACCAACCAATGCAAGTGGCAAAAGCCCAACAGCACTAAAGACAGAAAAGCGACCACCCACATTTTTAGGTATAGTAAAGCTTTTCATCCCATTTTTTTGTGCATAGAGGTTGAGTTTTGAGTCATTCTCTGTCACTACTACGGTGTTAGTAGCATCTATAGTGACCAAAGAGTGGATATACTTAAAGATAGAGATAGTCTCTATAGTGGTTCCCGATTTGGAGATCACAACAAAAAGTGTATCTTCAAGATCTATCCCCTCTAGTTTTGATTTGATATCTATCGGGTCTGTTGTTTCTAAAAAATAAAGCTTTTTACTAAGCTCTTTGGAGTGTTTTAAGAACTTATAGATCGCATAGGTTCCAAGAGTACTTCCCCCTATCCCTATCACAACTACATTACTCTGTTTTACACCCTTTGCATACTCTTGATACTCTGAGATATCTTGCAAAGGAAGAGTGTAGTAACCAATACTACTTTTTTCTAAAACAATCTGCTCAAACACCTCTTCATCAGAGATGGTGGGATTAAAGTTATGTGTATAATGCATTATGCCTCAGCTTTTGTATAAAAATAGTTTGTAGCCTCTACAAACCCATCAACACTTCCACAATCAAAACGTTTTCCATCAAATTTGTAAGCTATCACTTTGCCTATCTTTGCCATCTCCAAAAGTGCATCTGTGATCTGGATCTCCCCACCTTTACCAGGTTTTGTATCTTTTAACACCTCAAAGATCTCAGGAGTTAAGATATAGCGACCGATGATGGCAAGATTAGATGGTGCATCTTTTGGTTCAGGTTTTTCCACCATATCATTTACTCTGACAAGTGCACCCTTTGCATAGTTCTCATCCTTTATGATATCTCCAGCAATTACTCCGTACTTGTTACTATCTTGTGGTGGTATCTCCTCGACAGCAACAACACAACACTTATACTTCTCATAAAGTTTTACCATCTGCACAAGTACACCATCACCTTCGTTATCACATAAATCATCTGCAAGTACTACCGCAAAAGGCTCATCACCTATGAGTGTCTCTCCTGTGAGTATCGCATGACCAAGACCTTTCATCTCAATCTGACGAGTGTAAGAGAATGTACAAGCACCTATTACACTTCGTATCTCTTTTAAATACCCCTCTTTTGAAGTCCCCTTGATCTGATGCTCTAACTCATAGCTAATATCAAAATGATCCTCAATAGAGCGTTTACCTCTCCCTGTCACTATCGCCATTGTACTAAGTCCTGCTTCTATTGCTTCTTCTACACCGTATTGAAGTAGAGGTTTTGTAAGGACAGGCAACATCTCTTTTGGGATCGCTTTGGTTGCTGGTAAAAACCGTGTTCCATACCCTGCGGCTGGAAATAAACATTTTTTTATCTTTGACATCTTTTTTCCTATATCTTTAACTTGTAAACTTTTACACGTGGAGTGAGTATCACCGGCTCATAAAGTTTTGCATCATAATTTTCAAGTATCATCAGTTGAATATATGTTGAATTATACAATGTTTCATCTAAAACAACAAAAGTGTTGTAGTTTGACATATATATTAGACTGATATTGGATTTTGGATCGATAACTTGTATTTTCTTTTCTAATTCCATTTTTTTGTTATATGCAGTTGTAATCAATCTTTTAATTTTAACTTTACTCTCTCCGATATGCAATACCATTGTTTTTTTATCTAGTACCACACCTCTACCTAAATCCAGGGAACTCTTACTCTCTTTTGCCCTATGAGAAACAAACATAAATGGTTGTTTGCCTTGTTTTCCACTCATAAGATCAAGATTAGAAAACAAAACAACTGTTGGTAAAATATCTAACATACGATATGGAAGATACAAGTAGATATCTCTTGTTTTTTGAGGCAATACCATATCACCTGATTCTAAAGAGAGAAGAAAATCATTAGTATCATCAAATCCAGCATCTTTTGTCATCTGTTCTATTGTTGAAAAAAGTGTAATATTTTTATCTTTTATCTCTTGCTTATATTTTTCTTTAAATACAAAACTTTTCTCTGTGTACTCTACATCAAGTCGTGCCATCTTTGCTGCTACATCTTGAGGGTGTGTAAGTAAAAAACTCACAGGAAAATTGACACTTCCATTATGTTTACCTCCATCAATAAGTGTTTTGACATCAGCATAGTAACGGATAGGATACCCATAATCCCACCATGAAACAACATAATCTTCTCTGCTGGCAATATGGTGCAACCCATCAAGTACTTTCACCTCATCAGCACTAAATACAGTTGGTACTTTGTATGCCTCAATATGTTTATAATTTGGATAGAGTATCATCAAAGCAAAAGCAACCATACTTAAGACTTTTAGCTTTTGTGTTGGCATAATACGAGCTATCTCAACAATGAGATATGCTATACCAAATGCCAAGATTGGCACTGCATAGATAGTAAAACGCAACCCTCCAACATATGCTAAAAACCCTAACCCTACCATAGGCAAAGCCAAAAGCATCACTCTGTGTTTATATGCAAGATAGAGATACCCACCAAGTGAAACTATAAATGTGATTGTGTTACCACTGATGCGATTTGCAAAAGTCTCAAATGGAATCTTACCAGCTTCACGTACAGTTTGCATCACTGTAAAAAAATGAAGTTTTAGCCCCTCCTCCATTGTTTTAACACTATCTTTAAACACATAAGCCTTTAGTTTTCCAAAGATAGGATTAAACCCACCAGAGAAAAAATAAGCAACAACAGAAAGTGCAAAAATATAAAAAATATACTTCTCAGCTTTTTTTGAAACAAATACGGCATAAACCACTACAACCGCTCCAAAACGATACACTCCATCAATATTCATCATCGCAAACATCATAATGGTAAGAAGTTTATAGCTAAAGAGATTTTTCCTATCGAAAATAAGAGTATAGAGTAAAATCAGCCCAAAAAAGGAGCTCTCAAGTGCATAACTTTGTGGATACCACCAACGATAGATTAAGATATCAACAGCAGTGATAAACAGATAGATATCTTTTTGTGTTTGTAAAGCCCAAATAAGTGACCAAAGCAAAAACATCGGAAGGACGATATTGAGCATATCAGTATCATAATACCCAGCCATCGTACGATTATAATAACTCCAAGCAATCGAAGCTAAAAGTGCAGCAATGAGTCCCATCTCTAAGTTTTTAAGTGTTTTAGCTATAAGAACAATAGGAATCACTACCAGTGAACTTAAAAATACAGGCATATAGAAGATGATACTCTCAAAAGAAAAAGGTAAAATCTTGGCAAAGAATGCTGTTAGTTGTGCTGCTGCAGTATCAACAGGAGAGAGATCAAAAGGCTGATGTAGCTTATCAAAATACTCTGTTGCATTTGGATTTGTAGCAGTTCCAAAGAGCAGATCTCTTGCACCCTCAGCCCAATAATAGCCATCATTGGTGTTGATCATAAACTGCCCGTTAAAATAAAAAGGTTCATACCCACTAAAATGTGCCACCCAAATCAGTCGCATTGCAACTGAAAAGCTAAAAGCTATCAAGATATAAAAAAGTGTTTTATGTGTTTCGTTTTGTAAAGAGAGTCTCATTGTTATCCATCATATAAAATATAATCTAGATTATACCACGATACCCTTTTAGTTGTTTAAAAACCCCATAGACTTCTCGCTATCAAAGTTGGCATCCTTCTCTCGTGCTATCTCACTGATAAAATCTTGCAATCTAAAAAGGGGTTCCTTTCTTACAGCTACTTTATATGCAGTGTTTTTTACTATCAGGTTGATCTGTCCACCTGTTAGAGAGTGTTCTGCGAGTTTTTCTACATCAAATCCATCTTCATACGGAGCATCTTTTGGAAGCATCTTTTGCCATAATAATACCCTTTGTGCTCTATCTGGCTTTTTAAACTCTATCTTATAGTTAAATCGTCGAGAAAATGCTTTGTCAATATTTTCAAGAAGATTGGTTGTAGCTATGAGCATCCCTTTGAAATTCTCGATCTGTTCCAGAAAGATATTTTGCATCTGGTTGTGCATCTGGTCTGAGCCTGTAATATTACCACTGCTTCTAGCACCTAAAAACTGATCTGCTTCGTTGAGCAGAAGTATAGGCTCTGTTTTGGTTTTCTCACTCAATTCATAAAAGGTATCAAAGATCTTGCGAACATTTTTCTCACTCTCACCCACATACATTGAGAGTATTTTAGAACAATCAAACGCAAGCACTTGGCGCTTGAGTGATTTAGCAAGTGAATATGCTGTCATCGTCTTTCCTGTACCTGGAGCACCATAAAAGATGATTCTAGCATCGATACCACTTTTCTTATCTTTTACACCCCACTCAACAAGTCGGTTAATCACCTCTTTATCTACCTGTTTCATCAGATTTTGTAAAACCTCTTTTGTTTTGTCATTGAGCACTACATCTTCAAGTGAGGTTTCAGAGTCTATCAACTCAAATATATCTTGCTCCTCAATAAGTGCTCCAAGTTTGAGTCTTGTTACTTTTTTGCGTTTTTGTGGGTGGATAATACTTTGCAGCACCTCATCTATAATGTAAAAAGAGCGAGAGATTCCACCAAAAGGGTTAAGCATCTCCTCATAATCTATGATCCCATTGCTCAAAAGGTTTGAGCCATCTTCAAGTAAAGAGCGATTTTTAATCCTCTCATACTCATCTACTGAGATCAGATCTATAAGTGAGTTCATCTCTCTCAGTGATGTCTCAGAAGCTGAGTACTCCTCACGAAGCAGAGCAATAAAAATCACCTGCTCATAGTTGTTCATCTTTTTTTGTTTAAAAAATTTATCAAGCACTAGTGATTCTTCTGTTTGCTCAACTCTCTCCTCTATACGTTTTTCTAAAAGTTTGAGCTTATTTTGTACACGCCCGATCCCCAAAGAGTGTTCATGTACGTTTTGACGAATAAGGCTCATCTTCTGGTACAATTCTATACGAAAAAACTGATCTTGCAGATATTCCAGATGATCCCCATAAGGTTTCACTTCAGGCAGATCAAGATCAAGTGATCCATCTTGTAAAAGTTTTAAGCATGAAGGGGTAAGTCCAACTGCAGTGTTGAGAAGTTCAAGTGGAGTCACCTCTGAAATCTTCAGTGGTGTAAAGCTTTGTTGATGTAGCCATCCAAGCTCTAACAAGTTTTTAATCTCTTTAAGATGTTCAAGATAACTATAATTTTGTGTATCATAAAGATCTTGAAGTAGCTCAATAACAAGTAAATCATCTTGACCATCAACAAATTTTGAAGCTAGATACCGTAGTATCTCAGCTTCTTTTTTTGTACACTTTAGATGCTCATAGATTATACTTTTTTGAATATCTTTTGCAGATATAAAATCAACCAATGCTTTCAATTAGTCCACCTAAAATCTATATCCAACACCTGCAGAGATCATCAACACATCTCCACCACTAAACTCACCATCTAAAGAACTGTTTTTAACATCTCTTTCATCATGCATGGAATAAAGTGCCGAGAGTGCTATATCTATATTTTTATCGATCGCATATCTAGCGCCTAAAGAAAGTGCAACAGAATCAGTATCTGGCAGTTCAAAACCTAGTGTTTTCTCTGGTACTGGTGATTCATCTATCACTACACCACCCATAAGAGTGAGTGTATCAAGTTTTTGTGTTACACCTAAACGATAGCTGCTGGAGTCACTCCAATCTTTTTCGATAGGATTACCTAAAACAACATTTGTTACAGGATCTGTAAAATCAAAATCAAGCTCACTATAAGCCGACCAATATGTTCTCTCATACACAAACTCAATAGTTGTTTCAGTTGGAAGCGTATATGCAAGTGCAACATTTAGTGCCCCAGGGAGTGGAACACTTACACTTGCATCTGAGTTTGTCAGCCCTGCCACAACTCTTGATGTATCACCATCGAGATTTAAATCAATTTTAGAACGATACGTAATGCCAATTTCAAGTTCTTTTACAGGTTGATAAGCAAGCGCTAGATTATAACCAAAATCTAGTCCATCACCCTCCATATCATAGTAAGCATTTTTCACTATTCCTTTGGAGTGAACTATTCTCAAACCAACTGCAAAGCCAAAATCTTTTGAAATCTCAAATGCAGCAGTAGGATTCACTTCTACTGTTTGGAGTGTAAACTCTTTTGCTTTTTGACTACCTAATGTTCCATCCCATCTTTTAGACAATCCTCCAGGTGAGACAATACTCACACCTACTCTTGCACGAGAATTATCAAATTTTTCAGATACATAATGAAATGAAGGTATAATAAAATTTTCAGATTCTGAACTTTCATCAACACTTCCATCTGTGCTTTTATAACTAATATTATCAAGCCCTACATACATTAAGTTCACATCTATATGATTCTCATCAGACATAAAAACCATCTTAGCAGGATTGTAAAACGCAGCATCTGCAGAATTATGGTTGTGTGCTACATTTGCAGCACCAAGGGCTAATGCATTTGCCGAGTTTTCAGGTATCTTGTACCCACCAGCCAGTAAAACTGTACTAGCGACAATAGATGATAAAACAATTCTTTTCATAATCACTCTCCAAAGTTAAGTAGGCTATCTTACAAAAACAAACCTTAATTATTCACAAATGAGTATAAAAGTTCTATCTCTTGTTTCCAAATCGTCTCATCTATCGTCTCTAACACTAATGGTATATCATCCATTCTATCATCATTCATTATAAACCTAAATGCATCAAGCCCAATCTCACCCTCACCCAAAGAATGATGTCTATCTACCCTGCTTCCAAGTGGTGGTTTAGAATCATTTATATGCATACCACTAAGGTACTCAAACCCCACAATCTCATCAAACGCAGCCCAAGTAGCATCGTATGCCTCACGAGTTCGTATATCATATCCTGCTGTAAACATATGGCAAGTATCTATACACACACCCACACGACTTTTATCTTCCACTCTCTCTATAATGTAAGCCAAGTGTTCAAACTTATACCCAAGGTTACTCCCTTGACCTGCTGTGTTTTCTATCACAGCTTTGACACCCTGCGTTTTATCAAGAGCGATGTTTATCGACTCTGCTATCACATTAAGACAATGGTTTTCAGCCTGAGTTACAAGCTCAATATCCTCTTTTTGTTTTTTAGTCATCTTCACAAGGTGGCTTCCTGGGTGAAAGTTGAGTCTATCTAACCCCAAGATGGCACAACGTTCAAGCTCATCAATAAACGCAGATCTGCTTTTTAGAAGCTTCTCCTCCTCAGGATGTCCAAGGTTTATAAGATAACTATCATGCGGAAGCACATGTTTTGGAAGTATCCCTGCATCATCAAGTGCTTTCTTAAAAGCATCTATAGTTTTTGTCTCAAGCGGTTTGGCATCCCATCTTTTTTGGTTTTTTGTAAAAAGAGCAAATGCTTTTGCCCCTATCTCTTTTGCATTGATCGCTGCATTTTGTACACCACCACTTGCACTTGTATGTGCTCCAACAAATTTTGCCATTAGTTTATATCCTTCATCTTAAATAGTATATGATTCTTTTTATCTTTAAAATAAACACTTTTAGGTGTTACTTTATAGATTATATCAACATTGTTATCTTGTATTTTCTGTTTAAATCCAGTATTAATTTCTCTATACTCATTTTTATGAAATATAGGTTTTTTTAATATAATATTTTTCAAGATCTCATCAGGGTAACTTTTATCCAAAAACTCTTGATTGAATCGACTTTTACTCATACACCCCTCTTGAACACACACAAGATGATTTATTTCTATTTTTTGAATCATCTGACCAGCACTAAAGAGCTCTATTGAAACTGCATCACCACTGCGTTTAAGATAACCAAGATCTGAATATCTGAATTTTTTTGTTTTTATTGTGATTAATTTTGGATCTGAAGATTGATATGTTTTTGTACTACATCCAATAAAAAGTAGTACAAAAACAAGAAGAAGATATCTCATCTATTTTTGTAGAAATTTACCACATTTTTTTGTAGCTGTACCACCAAATTCTTTGATCTCTACTGCTGTACCGTTTTTAGCGATCACTTGACGTTTACACTCATCTTTAGCGATACACTCTTCATTTAAACATCCTATATTTTCTGGAACTTGTGCCATCTGTTACTCCTGATAATTTTTGCAATTTTACCACACTTTCAAAACAAAATGTGAACCACTAAAGACCATTACCCCACATATGAAGTTTTTTTGCCATTACAAGGTCGTATCCTTCAAGCAAATCTATCTGATTTTGTGAGCGAAACTCATTTGCCTCTAACATAGAAAGAATCTCATCTACATCTGCACTGCCTTGTTGCTGCATAATCACAATCTCTGCAGCATTTGCCAAAGTGGTATAAGCGATCTTTAAAATCCCTTTTTTATTGGTATGCTTATGAAAAACATCTTTAAATATTACTATATCGTTGGTTCTAGGAAGTGCTTTGAATGGTTTTGTGAGAGAATCAATATATTGTATCTTTGCATTAGGGTATCTCTCTTTGAGATCCTCTTTACTATCAGAGTAGATAACAAGATTAAGCACTCCATCAACACTCTCCATAAGTTTGTAAAGTTCATCTGTTGTTGCATCAACTTTATCTGTTATCTGCAAATAGCTATTGCCAGGATATGGGTTAAAAAGTTCTAAAAACTGGGAGAGATCCACACTGCTACCTTAGTATGCCAAATCGTGAAGTTCTCTAAATAGATAAGCTTCTACAATATCATCGATAGTTTTTTGAGTATGTGCAACAAGTACTATCATCGACATCTCCATAAACTGCATCACTGGCTCAGAATCACTGCACACCACAACAGCTTCACTCCAGTTCTCAAAACCATCAAAGGTGTCTGAGTGAAGCACTTCTACTAACTCACCCTCTTCTATGCGAAGCTGAGCCCATTTTTTTGCTTCTAGCACTTTTGTAATCTGTGCTTCTTGAACCTCTTCAGAGTCCATTGGTACTAGTACTAACATTATGCGTTGATCTCCTTGAGTTTTTTCTTTGAGAGTTTAAGTTTTTCATTATCCATCACACCTATTTTAAATGCTAACACATCATTTGCAATCTTTTTAGCATTTTTTAGTGAATGCATCTTATATGTACCACATTGGTAGATATTTAGTTCTGGAATATCTTTTTTAGATTTTACTTTTAAAACATCTTCCATAGATTTTTTCCATGCTGAAGCAACTTTTTTCTCACTTGGAGCACCAAGAAGCGACATATAAAAACCTGTACGACACCCCATTGGTGAGAGATCAATAATCTCCACATCTTTTGAGTTAAGATGATCTCTCATAAAACCAGCAAAGAGATGCTCAAGTGTGTGGATGCCACGACCATCCATCTTATCTACATTTGGTTTGTAAAAACGCAAATCATATACTGTGATAGTGTCACCACTTGGTGAGCTCATAGTTTTTGCTTTGCGCACAGCTGGAGCTGGCATTTTAGTGTGATCTACTGTAAAAGAGTCTAATAACGGCATAAAAATATCCTTGATTTTAAGTAAGGTTATTTTAGCGAAAAAGTTTGATGCTAAATTGAAGAGAGAAAGTTATATTAAAAGAAAAGTTTTGAAGAAAAATAAATACTTAGAGATAAAGAAGTATCAAATTTGCTGTAGATTATGCATTTCTCAGTTTAAGGCTAGGCCGTAGCCTGCCATAACTGAGAAAGGTGCAAGATGTGTACGCCAAGAAAGAAGTACCCTTTGGGGTGAAGTTGGAACTTCGTGACTATACACGAGCCTCTTCACGTCTGTTTAGATAAGCCCAGTTCGCATCAACTCTCTCTTGCCACTCTTTGATAAGGTGTTTATACTCATCTTTGAAAAGGTGTTTAAAACGCCCTTGAGCTGCAAGGTATTCCTCTACAGGCACTACATTTTTAGGTCTGTAAGTGATATTTAGCTCATGACCATCAATAATCTCATAAAGTGGGAACACTAAAGAGTCAGTTGAAAGATCAGCTAGGTGCATAGTATCTTTTGGATCAAATTTCCACTCAGTTGTACAAGGTGATACTGCATTGATAAATACAGGACCATCAACTGCCATACCGTGTTGGATCTTCTTAACCATATCTTTCCATTTATTTGGAGCAACTTGTGCAGAGTATGGAATGTTATGAGCAGCCATGATAGCTACCATATCTTTTTTGTTTTTCTTCTCACCATAAGAGATAGACCCTGCTGGTGAAGTTGTAGCACTTGAACCAATAGGTGTAGAAGATGAACGTTGTCCACCAGTATTTGCATATACTTCGTTATCTAAAACGATATGCATCATATTGTGTCCACGCTCCATACAACCACTAATCCACTGAAAACCAATATCGTAAGATGCACCATCACCTGCAAAAGAGATGAATTTTGGGTTACGATCTGGTTGCTTTAAACGACCTTTTGTTTTAAGTGCTTTATACATTGCCTCAGCACCTGCTACTGCAGTTGAACCATTTTCAAAACCGATATGGATCCAAGAAGCATCCCATGAAGTATATGGATAAACCGCTGTACAAACTTCAAGACAACCTGTTGATGCTGAAAGAACTAAATCATCGTTAGTTGCATTTAAAACTTCACGAACAATGATCGAGTGAGCACAACCAGGACAAAGAAGGTTTGCACCTTCAAAACGGTCAGCCGATGTTGAAAACTCTTTTAAGTTTTTTATTTTTTTCATTTCACTCATA
>JAMORZ010000027.1 GCA_027063295.1 Sulfurimonas sp. | reverse complement strand
AAACTCGTTGGCAGCCTCAATAATCTCCTCATCGCGGATTGAGCCACCCGGTTCTATAACATTTTTTACACCAGCTTCAGCTGCTGCATCTATAGAGTCACGGAATGGGAAAAATGCTTCAGATGCAAGTGCAGCACCTTTAACATCAAGCCCCATCTCTTTTGCTTTTTTCAATGCACACTGAGCAGCATCAACGCGACTTGTCATACCCATACCTACAGCTACCATCGCTGCATCTTTGACATAAACTACACAGTTAGATTTTGTAAGTGATGCTACTTTGTAAGCGATCTCAAGATCTTTCATCTCCTCTGAAGTTGCTGCGTTTTTAGAAACAAGTTTTGCATTTTTTACTTCATCTGCACCCACTTTGTCTGCATCTTGATACACAAAACCACCATCTATATGTTTAAAATCTTTCTTATCGTTTGCAAGGACTAGCTTATCTGCACCCATCTCAAAAAGTTTGATACGTTTTTTGCTAGCAAACACCTCTTGCGCCTCAGGAGTGATGCGACCTGCGATAATCACCTCTAAAAAGATCTCATTCATCTTCTCTGCCAACTCTTTTGTCACTACACCATTGACAGCTACAACACCACCAAATGCAGAAACAGGATCACATTTGAGTGCTTCTGTGTAAGCATCTACCAAGTTATCACGGATCGCAAACCCACAAGGGTTTCCATGTTTTGTGATACATACAGCATTATCATCACCAAACGCAGAAGCGATTTTTACCGCACCACTCAGGTCGTTTAGGTTGTTAAAACTCGCTTCACCTTTGAGTGTTTTAAAGTTATTTGAGTAGTGTTTATCAAACTCATAGAGTGCACCTTTTTGGTGTGGATTCTCACCATAGCGTGTATCCATCACTTTGTTTCCAACAACAAACTGCTTCTGGCCAAACCCATCGTTAAAACGCTCATTCATATAGTTTGCTATCATAGAGTCATAAGCGGCTGTATGTTCGTATGCTTTTATCATATACCCACGACGGAACTCTTTTGTGTTCTTCTCATTTTCTATCGCATCGATCACTTCAGCATAATCTTCTACATTTGTTACAATGATAACTGAGTCAAAGTTCTTAGCAGCACTTCTTACCATCGCAGGTCCACCGATGTCGATATTTTCTATAATATCATCAAAATCATCAGTTCTCTCGATCGTTTCTTTAAATGGGTAAAGGTTTACACACACCAAATCAATCGCCTCAACACCAAGCTCTTTTGCTTGATCTAAGTGGCTTTGTTTGTCACGGCGATGCAAAATACCACCATGCACATAAGGGTTAAGAGTTTTTACACGCCCTTCAAAACACTCAGGAAACTTTGTTACCTCATCTATCTCTATGGCATCTACACCACTCTCACGAAGCAGCTTGTATGTACCACCTGTTGAGATGATCTCATATCCGTTTTTTACAAGTGACTTACAAAAGTCAACTACACCTGTTTTATCACTAACACTTACTAATGCTCTTTTCATCTTAGGCCTTGAGTTTAAAAATAATGATGAAATTTTAGCTAAATAGAGTTTAGAAGATGGTAAACTTAAAAAAATAAAATTTTAAAAGAGAAACGATGGGAAACAATATAGCAATCATCTGCTCGGGTGGAGATGTCTCAGGGATGAATCCAGCACTTAAGCACTTTGTAGAGTATACAAAAGCAAATAAACTCACCCCCTATTTTGTTTATGATGGATATGAAGGGCTAATAAAAAATCACATCAAAGAAGCAAGCTACCAAGATGTAGCAGGAATCATCAACAGAGGTGGCACAAAGATAGGGAGTGCTAGAAGTAAAAGATTTGAAGATGCAAAATATCGACAAATAGCAAAAAACAACCTCGATGCACTTGATATCGATATGCTCATTGTTTTAGGCGGTGATGGCTCATTTCGTGGACTTCATACGTTTTACAAAGAACATGGGGTAAAGTTTTGTGGCATCCCTTCGACAATAGATAATGATATAGAAGGAACTGATTATTGTTTGGGAGTTGATACTGCTCTTAATATCATCAAAACATCCATTGATGCTATCCGTGATACAGCTTCTTCATTTTCTCGTGCTTTCGTTGTAGAAACAATGGGGAGAGATTGTGGGTATTTAGCACTCATCACCCATATCACTTCAGGAAGTGAGTTGTGTCTTATCCCAGAAAAAAAATATGATCTTAAAAATTATGAAGAAAAATTTATCCAAGAGAGAGAAGCTGGCAGACGCTATTTTCTAGCTATTGTCTCAGAGGGAATTAAACAAAACTCTAACGAGATAGCACAATGGTTTGAACAAAAAATAGGAATAGAATCACGTGTTAGTGTTTTAGGACATATCCAGCGTGGTGGTAATCCAAGCATATATGACAGACTAATGGCTTATAAGTTTGTTGCATTTGCAATCGATGGACTACTTGATGGTAAAGATGAAAGTGTTATATGTTATACAAAAAAAGGGTTTGAATATAAAAGCATAGAGAATGTTGCGTTTAAGAAAAAAACACTCGATGAAGAACTACTCAAATATCTTGAATAGCTACAGATTCTCCCAAAAGGGAGAAAAAAGGAGGATTAAAAGTCACCCTCTGCAGCGCGTGCTGGAATCTCTTCCATTGCTGTTTTTACTTTACCTGCAAGCTCTGCCATCTCTTCTGAAAGTGGGTAACCACCATGGATCGCAAGTGTTAAGTCCATAGTGATTAGGTATCTATCTCCGTTTCCATACTCAACTAGCATAATTCTACAAGGCATAAAACCACCGAAGTATCTTGAGTGGTTCAAGAATTTTTTAGCGATATATAAACTACAAAGTGAAACATTTTCAACAAACTTTACTTCATCATCTTTAGCATCTGGGATGTTAAACATTTTTGTATCACCAACAATTCTCATGTTGTACTCTTCAGCTAAAGCTTTGATAGACTCAATAACATCTTCG
>JAMORZ010000026.1 GCA_027063295.1 Sulfurimonas sp. | reverse complement strand
AAAAGAACATATCAAACGATAGGGGAGTATATCTCTACTAAAAAGAAGAAGAGAAACGGTAAAGGTGCAGATGGTAAATTAAACTATGAAAATTCCATTTCACGAGATATGCTTATTGATGAGATTGAGATTATATTTGCAAAGCAAAAAACGTTTGGAAGTGCTTTTGTCTCTGATGAACTATTGCAAGAGTATAAAGAGATAGCATTTACACAAAGACCTCTCAAATCAGTTATGGATATGGTTGCAAATTGTCCTTTTGAAGTAGATGAAAAACGTGCTGCAAAAAGCTCTCATACTTTTGAGAAGTTTCGTGCCTTACAAAAGTTAAAGACTCTCAGGATGATAGATGAAAATCTAGTAGAGGTTGCACTTAGTCTGGATGAGATATATCAAGTTATACACAAAGCAAAAGAGACAAAGAAATTTACCTATAAAACATTAAAAAAACTTTTACCACACTATAAAGATATGCAGATAAAAGGTTTGACCTATCATGACCATAAAACAGGAGAGTTAAAAGATCCAGAAGGTGTGAAATTTTTAGATTTTTCTGCATATCAGAAGATACAAAAGAGCATACAAAGTGCAAGTAGCCTTTATTGGAATAAAATAGAGAATGATGAAGATATACTGGATGAGATTGCTAAAATCTTAACTACTGAAAAAGATGATCAAGAATCATCAAAACAATTAAGTAACTTCATTGAAGATGAGAGTGTTTGTAATTCACTATTAGCACTCTCTTTTTCTGGATTTGGGCATTTAAGTAATAAAGCCTTGAAAAATATTATTCCTCATCTTGAGAAAGGATTGGATTATGATAAAGCTTGTGAACAAGCTGGTTATGACTTTAAAGCCATATTTCAAGGTGCAAAAACACTTCTTCTTCCTCCCTTAAGTGAACAGGAAAATTTGGAGATGACAAATCCTGTGGTCAAGCGTGCTATTGCGCAAATGCGACTTGTTTATAATGCTATAGCAAGAAAATACGGTGTCATAGATGTAGTACATATAGAGTTTACTAGAGATATTAAAAAATCACATGATGATAGAAATAAGATAAAAAAAGAGCAAGAGAAGTTTAGAGATATAAAAGAAGATGCAAGAGTGCATGCAGAAGAAGTTTTAGGCAAAGAACCAAACGCAAAAGAGCTTCTAAAATTTAGGCTTTGGAAAGAACAAAATGGGGAGTGTATTTATAGTGGAGAAAAAATTCGACCACAACACTTGATGGATGACTTGGCAACACAAGTTGACCATATATTACCATATAGCCGTTCACTAGATGATTCACTTAACAACAAAGTGCTCTGTTTTACAAAACAAAATCAAGATAAAGGAAATAAAACCCCCTTTGAGTATATGAACGAAGATGAATTTTATGCTTTTGAGCAAAGGGTTAATGGGTATCCAAATATAAAACAAGCTAAAAAAAGTAGGCTTGTTAAAAGAAATTTTGATGAAAATAGCGAGATAGCTTTTAAAGAGAGAAATAAAAATGACACTTCCTATATAGCTAAATTTATAAAAAATTATATGGAAGCACATATAGCATTTAAAGATTCAAAAATGAAACGCCATGTTTTTACTATGAATGGGATGCTCACTACACAACTGCGTTATAAATGGGGAGTTGGAGACAAAAATAGAGATAACCATCTTCATCATGCAGAGGATGCTCTCATACTTGCTTTTTCAACACAGTCGATGGTGCAAAAGCTCTCCAGTGTATCAGCTAAGAGAGAAGGATACATCTATAGAACAAAAGAAGAAAAATCAAAAATGCTGCGTTTTGAAACTCCTTTAGAGAATTTTGGAGAAAAAGTACGTGAGAGTGTGAGCGATATTTTTGTTTCGCATATGCCTAGACGCAAGATTCGTGGTGCCGCACATGAAGCCACCATATACAGTCCAAAAACTTTGAGTGTGAAAAAAGAGGATGGTAAAGTTGAGAAGTTAAAAGGTGGCAGTGTAACCAATAATGTCAAACTAAAACACGGTCTTGCCAAAAATGACTCTATGCCAAGAGTTGATCTGTTTCAAAATAAGAAAACAAAAAAATACTACCTTGTACCAATCTATGTAAGTGATTTTGTAAAAGATAAATTGCCAAATAAAGCGATAGTACAAGGAAATAAACCATGGATAGAGATGGATGATGATTTTGAGTTTAAGTTCTCTTTTTATAAGAGTGACATGATAGAGATCAAAACGAAAAAAACCGCAAAAAAAGAATCTGTTCAGATTTTGGGTTATTATGACAGTACGCACAGTGGCACAGCAAAGATTATTATCAAATCTCATGATGGAAGTCAAGAGTATGGTTTCGGTGCTCAAAATCTGATCTTTATAAAAAAATACCAAGTAGATGCTTTGGGAAATTATGTTGAGGTAAAGAGTGAAAAGAGGCAGGGGAGTATGAAAACGGACTGGGAGAAAAAGGTGAAAAAAAGGGCAATGAACAGGGCAAAACGAAAAGCTGAGAAAAACGTAAACAAGGTTTAGTTATGAGTGCATGGCGAACAATACTTGTCACAAAACCGTGTCGTCTTAGTATGAAGAATCTACAACTTCTCTATGAGCCAAAAGATGGAGCGAGTATAAGTGTTCCACTCGAAGATATAACGGTCATCGTTCTGGAAAACAACCAAGCCAGTATGAGTGTAGCACTTCTTAGTATGTGTGCAGAGAAGAACATCGCACTCTATACCTGCGATAACTATCATATGCCAAATGGTCTTTTTACTCCTTTTCATCAACACTCAAGGCTCTCTCAAGTTGCACATCTGCAACGGGAGATGAAACTTCCACTCAAAAAACAGCTATGGCAAAAGATAATCACTCAAAAAATCACCAATCAGTCGCAGATGTTAGAGTATTTTTCAAAAGAGAATCTACAACTGAGACTTTTAATCGATAAAGTAAAATCAGGGGACAGTGAAAATCTGGAAGCACTGGCGGCAAGGAGGTACTGGAGTCTTTTGTTTGATGATTTTAGACGCGATCAAAAATCACAAGG
>JAMORZ010000025.1 GCA_027063295.1 Sulfurimonas sp. | reverse complement strand
ACGAACTCAAAGAGATTGACCTGTGTAAAGTTTAGCTCCTGTTGGTTGTTGTCAAGTTTGATAGAGAGGCGAAGGGTATCTATGAGTTCGTTGAGTTTTACACCATTTTTGTGTATCTTTGTAAGGAACTTTTTTTGTATCTGTTTGTTGAGATCTTCATCTTCTAAAAGTGTCTCAGAGTAGCCGTTTATCACAGCGATAGGGTTTTTAAACTCATGGCTGATAGCTGAGATGATATCATCTTTTTGTTTGTTGGCTTTTTTAAGCTCTGCTGTGTACTTGCTTTTTTTCTTCTCTTTTTTGGTGAGAATCTGGCTTATCTTGCTCAGTAGAGAAGTGATTTGAGCAAACTCCTGAGAGTAGCTGGAACTTATGTAGGTGGATTTTTGTTTTTTGGCAAGAGATTTTAAAAACGCAAGGATTTTTCCCATCTCATATTGCACTTCAGATTGTATCTTGTAAGCGATATAAAACAGAGTGATAAAAAAAAGCACAAGCACACTTAATACTTTCATACCAAGTACATAGATATGGTTTGTGATGCTCTTGAGCTCTTTTGCAACCCTTATGTAGAGGGTATTTTTTGTCTGAAAATCTACTTTTTTGGCAACATAGAGCAGTTCAGTACCCAGTGTTTTTGAGGTGCGTATCTTGTAACCATAGGGCTCGTTTTTTGCCTGGATGATCTCATCTCTGTAGAGGTGGTTGTCCATCTTTGTTTTGTCTTTGTGACTCTCTGCGATAACATTTCCCTCACCATCTATGATGGTAAGTCTGATCCCAAGGGTATTTTTGACCTCTTTTGCAAAACTGTCAAGATTGTCTATGCTGCCAAGTTTGATGGAGATGAGTGAGATATCATCAAGGAGTGATTTTTTGGTTTGTTCAAGGTAAAACTCATTGATCCAGTAGTACACTATAGCACCGACGATGAAAAAAAGCACCCCAAAGATAGCAAAAAACTTCCGTAAGATAAGCTGATGAAACTTTAACAAAATATATACCCCTCACCACGAACAGCTTGGATGTAGTTTTTCTCTCCTGTTGGGTCTATATGCTCTTTGAGGCGTTTGATGGCAACATTGACTGTTTTTTCTTTTTTATCAAGACTATCACTCCAGACTCTCTCGAGCAAAATGTGGCGAGAGAGCAGGACATTGATGTTTTTCATAAACTCTAAAAGAAGATCGTGTTCAAGGTGGGTAAGTTTGACCTCTCTGCCCTCTATGCTAAAGGTTTTATTGGTAGCATTGTAGGTGATATCTCTGTGTTTGAGAATATCTTGCATTTTAGTGGTGCGTTTGATGAGGGCTTTGACTCTTGCTTTGAGGAGGTTCATATTAAAAGGTTTGGTGATATAATCATCCGCACCCCTCTCAAACCCCTCTAAGATATCATCATCGGAGTTTTTGGCACTCACATAGATAACAGGGGTGTTATACCCTTGATTTCTCAAAGACTCTATATACCTGCTCCCCTCAACTCCAGGGAGGTTTCTATCCATCAAGATAAGAGCAATATCCTCTTCATCTAAGATATTTTGAACATTTGAGGTGTCAAGGCAGGTGATAACATCATACCCCTCTTTAGAGAGTGTGTACTCTAAGAGATCTAAAATATCTTCTTCATCTTCTACTAAAAGAATTGTTGCATCATTCATGAGGTAATTATACCTAGTTAGTTATGAAAACTTCCACCTATTTTGACATAAACAAGCAAGTTTGCCATCCCAATGGCACGTGAAGCGATCTTTGAGCTTTTTCTAAGGGCTCTTAACATTCTGTAGTATTTCTCAAAGTCGTGTGACTCTGCTGCTTGTGCTGAGAGGTTACGCTCAACCATCTCATAAAGATCATCAGCTTTGCTCTCTTCGATAAGTGCTTCGTTGTAAAGCTCTTGGATCTCATCTATATCATCTATATTTATCATGCTCACTGCGATTTTGACAGCTTTTACTGTAGAAGTTTGCATAGGGAGTGTGTACTCGTTTACTGTTGCAACATCGATTTGTGAGCAAACATCGCTAAACCCTTTGATAAAACTGCGTGTGTTGGAACATGCACGTGAGAGCTCATTTGTGATTTTAAGATAAGCCACTACCTGGCGAAGATCTCTTGCTTCTGGAGCATAGAGTGCAAGAACTTTGATGATGTCGTTGTCTATCTCATCTGTTTTTGAGGAGATGTTTTTGATGTACTTTTTTGCTTCATCAAACTTCGCATGGTCACAATCTTTAAGTGCTAAAAGGAGCAACTCGTTTGATTTTACCAACCCATCACCGATGTTTGTGATCTTCTCTTTTATATTTTGTAAACTTGTGTCAAAATTTGATAACATATCTTTTCCTTTTTAACCAAAACGGCCAGTGATGTAGTCTTCTGTTTTTTGCTCTTTAGGGTTAAGAAATATAACCTCTGTTTTGTCATACTCAATGAGATCACCCAAGTACATAAACGCAGTGTAGTCACTTATGCGAGATGCCTGCTGCATGTTGTGTGTAACGATGGCGATACTTACATCTTTTTTAAGCTCCACCAAAAGCTCCTCGATAGCCCCTGTGCTGATAGGATCAAGTGCGCTTGTTGGCTCATCAAAGAGAAGCACCTCAGGCTTTACAGCAACTGCACGAGCGATGCAGAGACGTTGCTGCTGCCCACCACTTAGACCCATGGCAGATTTGCCAAGTCTATCATGCACTTCTTTCCAGAGTGCTGCACCTTTGAGGGCTTCTTCTACACGACCCTCAAGCTCAGACTTGTTTTTTACCCCAGCAATCTTAAGTCCATAAGCGACATTATCAAAGATACTCATAGGAAATGGTGTAGGTTTTTGAAAAATCATCCCAACCTGTTGGCGCAGTTTGATAAACTCATTTTCTTTTTTTATATCTAAAATATTTTGGTATTTTCCCGTACTCTCATCCAAAAGCTCAATCTTGCCATCATACTTGTTTCCAGGGTAGAGATCATGGATACGGTTCATGGAACGAAGTAGTGTTGATTTTCCACAACCACTAGGACCTA
>JAMORZ010000024.1 GCA_027063295.1 Sulfurimonas sp. | reverse complement strand
TGGTCATTTTAGCTACAGCATTTATGACAGCTAAAAAACGTAGTATTTTAATGGCACCAACTACCATATTGGCACAACAGATCTATGAAGAGGCTATGAAGTTTTTACCTACACTTCGCATTGCACTTGTTACAAACAAAATAAAGCACAAAGAACTTAATAAGTTTGATTTTATTATTGGGACTCATGCACTTTTATATACTGATCTACCTCAGGCTGCTGTTGTGATGGTGGATGAACAGCACCGTTTTGGAACACAACAACGTAATAAACTAGAGAAGTTAGTTGGTGAAGGGGAGAAAAAGCCTCATTTTTTTCAGTTTTCGGCAACTCCGATACCAAGAACGCAAGCGATGATTGAGACTGCACATATCGATGTGAGTCTTATCACATCCACTCCTTTTCAAAAAGATATCACATCAAAAGTGATTCACAGAAGTGATTTCTCTATGCTGCTAGAGCATATCAAAAGTGAGATAGCAAAAAATAACCAGATACTTTTGGTTTATCCTTTAGTAGAACAAAGCGAGGTACTTGAGTATCAAAGTATCGATGAAGCACGAGGGTATTGGGAGAAAAATTTTGAAAATGTTTATGTAACCCATGGTAAAGATAAAGAAAAAGAGCAGGTTTTAGAGGAGTTTAGAGATAAAGGAAGCATCCTTATTGCCACAACTGTTGTTGAGGTAGGCATCTCCCTACCTAGACTCTCAACAGTGGTGATTGTTGGAGCTGAGAGATTAGGACTTTCTACATTACATCAACTTCGTGGGCGAGTGAGTCGTACAGGTTTAAAAGGGTATTGCTTTTTATACACAAATCAAAACTCTTCACCAAGACTTGAAGAGTTTGTAACAACACCGAGTGGATTTGATATAGCAAATCTTGATTTGAAGTTTAGAAAAAGTGGAGATCTGCTGCGTGGTGTGAACCAGAGTGGTTCACAATTTCATTGGGTAGATTTAGCAGAAGATACCAAGATTGTACAAAGTGTCAAAGAGGATCTAGCCCTCTTGAGAATCCCATAATTCAAGATCACCTTGTTCTATATTTTGAGTTTCGTATTGTGCTTCTTCTTCTAACATTTTATCCATCAGCACAAAAAGCTCATCTGAAGCTTGTTCTACTTTGATAAAGTTTTGTTTTACATCGTTTGTACACTCTAAAATAGACTTCTCTTTGAGAAGTTTAAATGTATCTAAGATACCATCATGGACAGCTTTATGTGGTGCTTGGATCTTTTTAAAGCTTTGTGAATGTTTAAATTGTTTTATACCCTCTGTGTTATACCATTGTCCAAAGCGACATGAATGATCATCTGTAAAGTCTTTGTAAAGCTCCTTATCAACATGGTCAAGTGCATCAGCTTTAAAAAGTATATGATCGATTTTAGCTAAAACGATAAAGTTTTTGTTTTTCATGTAACGACTTGATGCTAAAACAGACTCACTTGTGGTGTTGAACTGCTCAAGTGAAGTATAAAGTGTCTCGACACTCTCTGTTGACTCATGTGCTATGTCGTTGAGTGCTTTAGAATTATCAAGCATACCATTTGCTTCTTGTTGAAGTGTTGAGATAGAGATAGTGATCTCATTTGTTGCTTTTTGTGTTCTCTCTGCTAATTTTCGCACTTCATCCGCAACCACAGCAAAACCACGTCCGTGTTCACCCGCACGAGCTGCTTCGATAGCAGCATTGAGTGCAAGAAGATTTGTTTGATCTGCAATATCTTTGATAAGATCGATAACAGAGGTTATTTCAGCTGTTCTGCTTGATACCCCTTCGATCGATTCATCATTTTGTGCAATGATTTGTGAGAGTTTTTCAAAGTTTGCATTCATCGCTTCAACAACTGCATTGTTTGAACGTGAAAGTGATGCAGACTCTTGAGATTCTATTGCAAGTTGTGAAAGTGTGTCATTGGTATCACTGATCTGAGATTGAATACTTTGAAAACTTGACATCAACCCTTTACCTGTCTTTGAAAGCTCATTGATAAAGTTAATCTTTTCTTGAGATTTGTATTCAGCTTCCATTGCATCGATACTTTTGTTGATTAGTGAACCTGTTTTTGCAAAAAGGGTGTTGAGTCCTGTTGTGTTGATACGTCTAAAGTATTTGTTTTGTGAGGCATACTCAATAGAGGTGTTGATTTCACGTATGATCCCTTCGATCTGATCAAACATATCATTGATGTTCCATGCAAGTTCTTCGAGCTCTCCACCACCACTGATATGGTGTTGGCGATTTTCAAAGTTACCATCTTTTGCAGCAGAGATAATATCTGATGAGCGTTTAATGCTTTGACGTGTAATATGGATCTGCTTGTAAGCATAGAGTGCTATGGCAATATTTGCAAGATTAAAAAGAAATGTCACAATGTGAAACTCAAATAAAAGAGCCGTTACAATAAATGCTAGAGTTATGACAAGGATATGTGCATAGTTTGCATAATGAAGCTTAGAAAGAGAGGATAAATTGGTCATATTGCATTCCTTTTTCTTCTAGAAGATTGTTAAGTATTTTTTCGCTCGTTGCAATCCCACCACTCTTTTCTGCTGCTAAGAGCTGTTTGTAGAGGGGTTCTATGATATTTAGAGCATGTTGTGTTGGGGAGCGTCTTGCTGAATGGTAACCAACAACTCTACCATTAAGATAGGATGGTGTGACATTTGCCATAACCCAGTAGTAAGAACCATCTGCACAGAGGTTCTTTACATAAGCATGGATCTCTTTTTCACTTTGAAGATAATCCCAAAGATACTTAAAGATAATGCGGGGCATATCTGGATGGCGAATGATATTGTGAGGGGCACCCACAAGTGTATCTTCATCCATCTCTACTATCTCCATGAAAGCACGATTTGCATAAGTAATCTTCCCTTTGAGATCGGTTTTTGTTACAAGAAGAGTATCACTGTTAAACTCTTTTCTTTTGTCTTTTGGTACTATTTTCATAATGTATAGCTCTCAATAAATAATGTTATTTGTGGTATTATATGCTTTTTAGCTTAATCTTTACTTGCAATATATCGAAGCCAAATGTACCCAAAAAGTCCTGAAAATAGGGAAGCACAGAGAATTCCAACTTTTGCTTGAAATATGAGAGGATCATTGTTAACATAAGCAAGATCAGCAACGAAAATACTCATAGTAAAACCGATACCCCCAAGAAATGCCACACCAAAGACTTGACTCATACTGCTTCCTTTGGGAAGAGAGGCAATTTTTAGCTTTGTTGCAACCCATGCTGTCCCTGCAATACCAAGTACTTTTCCTATAACAAGACCTAACATAACACCTAAGGAGACAGGTTCTAAAATAGTTGATCCAATAGAACCAAAATCGATACTTATACCAGCATTTGCCAAAGCAAAAATAGGAATAATAACCAAACTTACAGGAAGATGCAGATCATGTTCAAGTCTTGCAGATGGTGTACTGACTGCATCTATAGTATCTTTTATGTTGAGTAAGATCGCTTTTTGTTTTTCATGCATAGTGTGATCTGTTGCGATTGGGTAGTTATCATACTCATCGAGTAGATTGCGTGTATGGTTTGTAAATGAGATGGGTGCAATCTTTGGACGAGATGGGATACTCATCGCAGCTAAAACACCAGCGATGGTCGCATGTACACCAGATTCAAGCATAAAAAACCACATAAATACCCCAACGATAAAGTAGGGTAAAATAGCATGGATACCAAAACGATTAAAGATGATCATAACAACAAACATAACACCAGCAAGAAAGAGGGGAAGCATATTGATAGTATCTGTATAAAATAGTGCAATCACACTGACAGCTCCAAGATCATCAACAATTGCAAGGGCTACTAAAAATGTTACAAGTGCTGGAGATACCCTCTTGCCTAAAAGAACTAAGACACTTATGGCAAATGCAATATCTGTTGCCATAGGGATACCCCATCCAGAAGCACCTTCAGTACCCATGTTAATGTAGCTAAAGATAAGAGCAGGAAGCACCATCCCCCCAATAGCTGCTAAGATAGGCAAGATAGCTACTTTGATGTTTGAGAGTTCTCCAATAAGAATTTCCCTTTTAATTTCAAGTCCAACCATAAAGAAGAAAATAGCCATTAGTCCATCATTTATCCAATGATGTAGGGTATGTGAGAGTTTCCACTCCCCAACATTAAAGTCGATCTTTGTGTGAAAAAAATGGTTGTAGAGATCTACAAATGGTGAGTTTGCTATAACAAGAGCAATCACGGTCATCAACATAAGAACCAGACCAGTTGTTGTTTGTGAGTGGATAAAGTGCTCAAAAGGGGTACTGATACGTTGGAATGCTTTTTCCCATGGTGCATAAAGTTTCATAGATATACCTTGTTTCAATCTTTAGGTATTATAGTAGCTGTTTTTAAATAAGCAGTGCATTAAAATATATGAGTATAATTTGTGTTATGAATTTACAAAGTTTACAAAATGAAACAATTTTGATGTTTGGAAAACCACGAGCTTTTTCATATCAAGAGTTTGAACTTCAATTAAGCCATCACAACTTGATCGTGCTTGATGAAGCGACATCGGATGTGACACTTATCATAGAGGGTAGAATGATGAACCCTTATGAACAAAATAAAAGTGATCAGCTTTATGAGGAGTTGGGTATCAAAACGATATCTATCGATCAGTTTGAGAAAATATTAGTTGAAAATATCAATGAAAGAAATTTACTGATGAGTTTAAAACTCTCCCGTGACAAGGAGCGTTTAAAAAGCTTTATTATGAACAGCTGCATTAGTGATACACTTTTTTTTCAGTTGATAAAGATGTATAACTGGGGTGGTGAAGATTTTTTTGATAATGACTCAAATCGTGATGTAAGTGCTGCGTTTATTAAAAGATTTTATGAAAATATTGAAAGAAATCATAATGTCGAGTATGCAACAACAGGGTTTATCCATCTTATCTCAAAAACAAAACGCAATGATGTGTTGGAGGCAATTATAGATTTAGAGCCATCAAAATTGCATCCTAAAATATTTCATGCACTAGCATTAAATCATTATGCAGATGGCTCACTCCAGCTACAGTTACATAAAAAATCTCAAGAGTATATTGATGAGGCACTCTCTTTAAATACCAAGCTGACTTTAGAGTTAGTTGATCTGTTTTTAAATAAAGAGATATATAAAGAAAATATAGCACACTACAGAATTCTGGATAGTGAGTTATTTCAAAGATGTTTGGAGATGCAGTTGGATGTAGCTCTTGCTCATAACACTTCACTAAGTAAAGAGATGCAGTATCAACTGTTTATGCGAGATAAGCAAGAAATTTTTATGGCATTAGCACAAAATAGTGCTCTTGATATTGAGTTATTTTGGTTACTAGAAACAAAAGAAGATGAGTCTTTACAACAAGTTTTACTTCAAAACCCTGTTGCACCGCAGGAGTTCTTGCAAAAGATATATGAAAAAGGTATTTATCTTGACTCTCTAGCAAAAAATGAAAACACACCTGTTGAGATTTTGTATCAGTTACAACTAGATAGCCGATATGAAAGGTATGTTAAAACGAACGCAGCATTTGGTAAACATATACAAAGCCATAATATCGGCTGGATCATATAAGGAACATAATGAAAGCATCTGAGATAACAAAAAGTATAAGTACACTTGTAGAACAAAAAATTCCTACATTCTTATGGGGTGCACCAGGTATTGGAAAATCTTCCATCATAAAAGAGATAGCAAAGAGTAAAGAGGTTGCATTTATTGATCTGCGTTTAGCTCTTATGGATCCTACAGATTTAAAAGGGATACCTTTTTATGACAAAGAGACTCATAGTGCACTTTGGGCTCCTCCAGCTTTTTTGCCTCGAGATGGGAAGGGAATCCTTTTTTTAGATGAGCTCAATGTTGCTCCACCTGCACTTCAAGCAAGTGCATATCAGTTGATACTTGATCGTGCAGTGGGTGAGTATAAACTTCCTGATGGATGGGCAATAGTTGCTGCTGGTAATAGACAAACAGACAGAGGTGTGACATACAAAATGCCTGCACCTTTAGCAAATAGGTTTGTTCATTTTGAGATGGAGGTTGATAGTGATGATTGGAGAGAGTGGGCATATCAAAATGGGATAGATCCACGATTGATAGCATTTTTAGGGTATCGAAAAGAGGCACTTTTTAATTTTGATCCTAAAAGTGATGAAAAAAGTTTTGCTACACCTCGTTCGTGGGAGTATGTTGATAAGATTTTAAAAAGTTCGATTGAGAGCTCGTTGTTGCTTGATAGTATCTGTGGAGCTGTTGGTAAAGAGGTTGGTGTAGATTTTGTATCTTTTTTAAAAGTTGCACAAAAACTTCCTGATGTTGATGCTATCTTAGAGGGAAAATCTTATCAGTATAGTGATGAGGTAGATACACTGTATGTACTAAGCAGTATGCTTGTTGCAGGTGTATTACAAAACAAAGAGTATCTTGATAATGTTTTACACTACACCTTGAATCTTCAAAGTGAATTTGCTGTTTTAATTGTACAAGATTTACAACGCTCAGGTGTTGATATGCAGATGAGTCAAGCTTTTGATCTATGGGTTGAAAAGTTTGCATATCTGTTGGCATAGTTATGGATATTTTTGAGAAAATCTCTCAGGCAAAATCAAAACTAATTGTAGAGTATCCTTATTTTGGTACACTCGCTTCAAAACTCTCACTAATTAGTAATGATGATAGAAAAACATTTATGAGTGATGGTGTGAAGTTGGAGTTTTCTCGAGATTATATGCAAGGTTTATCGCTCGATGAGATCACATTTATTCTTGCAAATGGAGCACTTCATGCCTCTTTAGCACATCAACAAAGAAAACTTAAACGCAGTAATTGGCTTTGGCAGATGGCAAGTGATATTGCTATCAATGATATGTTGATACAAAATGGGATGAAACCCCCTCAAGGTATAAAATACCAAGAACGTTTTCATGGAATGTATGCAGAGGAGATCTATGAAGAGTTAAAAAGTGAGATACTCAGAGATGAGTTAGAGTATGAATCTGATGAAAATGATGATACTCAATCAGAAGAACAAACACAAGAACAACTTTTAGAGGAGCAACTTTTTTTTGAAGAGGCAAAGAAACTTTTAGAGCATGAGTTACTTCAAGGTGAAGCCCCTGTTGATATTGAGAGATTTTTTCATCTTCAAGAGAGCTCTAAGATTTCATGGCAAGATGAGTTGTATATGGCACTAGATAGATTTATAAAAGATGATTATGTGATGATGCCACCAAGTAAAAAACTGCTCTATAAAGGGATATATCTTCCTGCAAGTGTAGGGGAAAAGTTCTCTCTTGTTATCGCTATCGATACATCTGGATCGGTTGATGAGGTTTTGCTTGGTGAGTTTTTAAGTGAAGTTACCTCTATCATGGCAATGGCAAAAAACTATGAAATAGATATTTTAGTTTGTGATGAATCTATTCTTTTTCACAAAACATTTTATGCAGGTGAGTCTTTGGAAGTGGAACTCAAAGGGGGTGGGGGAACAGATTTTCGTCCTGTCTTTGAGTTTATAGAGAGGGAATTAAGAGATGTAAAACTATTGCTTTATTTTAGTGATCTTGAGGGTGTATTCCCCCAAGAAGAGCCCATCTATGATGTAAAGTGGATTACAGCTTCACTTAGCGAAGTTGAGAGGTTGCCATTTGGAGAGGTTATAGTGCTGTGATCTATTCAAAAACAACTTGGTTTCTTCCACTGTTTTTGGCTTTATAGAGCATCATATCTGCTGTGTTTATTGTGTCGTGAAGTGTATCTTCACCATGAATCGTTGCTCCTATGGAGACTGTAAATTTTACAAACTCACCATCTGGTGTTTGTAGAGAAGATTCTTCTACCTCTTGTCTAATCCTCTCAAAGATATCATTTGCACTGTAACGGTTTATGTTCTTAAGAACAACACAAAACTCCTCACCACCAAAACGTGATACAAGGTCTCTGTGGCTTGTTCCAGAACGTAAGATATCTGCAAGGTGAATGATAATTTTATCTCCCACATCGTGTCCAAAATTATCGTTAATCTTTTTAAAGTGATCAATATCTATTATAGCAACGGCAAATTTTTCTGCACTATCTGCACACTCTTGCATGTATGCTTCCATGCTCTCGTAGAAATATCGACGGTTATAAAGTCCTGTAAGGTAGTCACGATTTGCATGGTTTGTGATGATATGGATATTTTCAAGTGCTTCGACAGAATTGTTAACACGACAAGAAAACTCCTCTTTAGAAAAAGGTTTTTTGATGTAGTCGTTTGCTCCATATTTTAAGAACAGGGCATTTACCTCTTCATCATTATTGCCAGAGATAGCGATGATACAAAGATCATTTTTTGTTTTATCTCGACGCACTTCATGTACAAGTTCAAGACCATTCATAACAGGCATATTGTAGTCTGTGATGATAAGAGATATCTCAGGGTGTGCCTGAAGCATCCCCAGTGCTTCTTCACCGTGAGCAACAGTATAGACTTTATAAAAAAGGTTTGTTAAAAAACCCTCCATCTGTTTACGAAACACCATAGAGTCATCAACTACAAGTACTTTGTGTTTTTGGTTTTTGTAAAGACGTTCAATCGTTGAGATGATGTAGTTGATATCATCAATACCACCTTTGTTAACATAGTCAATGATGTTTTTTTGAAGCATCTTTTTACGGAACTCTTTATCGATGTTGCCACTTAGTACAATGGCATGTTGCCCTTTTTCTAGAACATAGTCGACAACTTCCCCATTTGGAGCATCTGGAAGGTTGATATCCAAGAGAGTGACAAAGTATTGATATTTATGAAGAAATAGTTTTGCTTCGGAGAGTTTGTAAGCAACATCGACCTCAAAATGAAGTGAATCTTTTAATTTCTTTGTCATAAGATTTGCTAGAGCTTTGTTGTCTTCTACTACAAGTATTCTTTCCATCTTTCACCATTCCATAAAATATGCTGCAATTATATATAAGTTTATCTGACTTTATAGTAAAACTCGATAAAATATCGTCATGAATTACCTAAGTGTTACCATCGATAAGCTTCAAAACAACCAAAATGTTTTTCTCACAGGTGGAGCAGGGGTGGGTAAGACCACAATCACCACTCAGGTTATAAAACATTTTGAAGCAGAAGCAAAAAAAGTTGCCAAACTTGCCTCAACAGGTATGGCAGCGACACTTATTGGTGGGCAGACTCTGCATAGCTTTTTGGATCTTGGGATCGCACAAGATTTAGAGGAGCTTGAACAAAATGGCAAACTCCAACCCAAAAAAAAGATAAAAAAACTCCTCGCCTCAATAGAGTTGATAGTGATAGATGAGATCTCTATGGTGAGTGCAGATCTTTTTGAGATGATAGCACTGCGTTTGAAGCAGTGTGAGTTTAGTGGGGTTGTACTTGTTGTGGGTGACTTTTTACAGCTCCCACCTGTGGTGCGGGGAGCTGATGAGGTGTTTTTTGCATTTGAGAGTCAAGCTTGGAGTGCTATGGAGTTTGTAAAGATTGAGCTGACACATATCTTTAGAACAGATGATAAAGCCTTTATTGAGATACTTCACAATGTACGTTTTGGTCTCATAGATGAGCAAACTCACTATGCGCTCAATGAGTTTATAAAACCCCTTCCGCACGATTTGAGCCGTTTTACATTTTTGTTTGGCAAAAACAACTCAGCTACACACCACAACCGTATAGAGCTTGATAAAATTGAAGGGGAGCTTTTTATCAAAGAAGCTCAGATTATCAAACACAAAAAAACACTCTCAGATAAAGAGGTGCACCGTTTCATCCAAGATGCCCGTATAGAAAAAGAGTTAGCACTGAAAATCGGAGCACCCGTGCTCTTTACAAGAAACGCATGGAACTATTTCAATGGTGAGAGGGGTGAGGTGATAAATATCGATGAAAATTATGTGTATGTGCAAAAGAGTGATGGCAAAGTTGTCAAGCTAGAGGTACAAGAACAAAGCAAAACACAGTGGGTGGAGACAAAAACATCTTCAGGCATTGAGATGCAAGAAGAGAGTCTTTTGAGTATCTATCAGTTTCCTATCAAACTTGCATTTGGTATCACCATACACAAATCTCAAGGGATGAGCATAGAGGATCTTGTGATCCAAACCAACGAGATATTTGCCCCCTCACAGTTTTATGTAGCGCTCTCAAGAAGTTCAAACCCAAAAAACCTCACCCTCATCGCCCCACAAACGCAGTGGTACAACCTCGCTTATGTCAACCAAAAAGCGATGCAGTTTGTAAAAGAGGAAGTATGCTGACTAAAGTAGATAAAGGTGTGCTCTTTATGCTCGCTTCTGCACTCATCTCTGCGATGAATGGTGCTTTGGCAAAGATGCTCTCAAGTGAGCTCTCAGCTTTGGAGATAGTGTTTTTTAGAAATATGATAGGGGTATTTTTGATCTTGTATGCCCTCAAACACACTCCGCCAAAACTCACAGGTGGAAAACTGCACCTGCTTTTTACTCGTGGTTTTTTTGGTTTTGTTGCGATGATACTCTTTTTTTACACCATCACAACCATCCCGCTTGGTGAAGCGATAACCCTTAATAAAACATCCCCTTTGTTTGTAGCACTTTTGGCATACTACCTTTTAGGGGAGTATCTTAGTAAAAGAACACTCTTTGCTTTGATGGTTGGGTTTTTGGGTGTTGTTTTTATCGCAAAACCTTTTGGTATGAGTATCTCTTATGAGCATATCTTGGGTGTATTTGGTGGTTTTTTTGCTGCAGCTGCATACACCACTATCAAAAAGATCAAAGATATCTATGACTCTCGTGTGATTGTGCTCTCTTTTGTGGGAGTTGGCTCACTTCTTCCTGCTCTTTTGTTTGTTGTTGCACCACACATCACTCCACCAACTGCTTTGGAGTTTTTATTCCCCACATTTATTGTGCCAAGTTCACTGAAAATCTGGCTTATGATAGCTTTTATGGCACTCATCTCTACCCTTTCACAGTGGTTTTTAACCAAAGCATACTCCTCTTCAACTTTAAGTATTATCGGAGTGATAAGCTATACAAATATCCCATTTGCCATAGGTTTTGGCTATTTACTTGGAGATAAATTTCCTGATATTTTAAGCTTTATGGGGATTGCGCTTATTGTATTGGGTGGCATACTCGTATCGACAAATAAAAAGAGATAAAATAAATTTTTAAATAAAAAAGAGTTATAATTGTTGCTCCAAAAATAAGGAGATTCAATGAAAAAAATCATAACAATGGTGGCTTTGAGTGCTGCTACAGCATTAAGTCTTAATGCTACAGAAGTTGCAGAGCAACATGAAATGATGGATGCTGTACATAAGAGTAGTTTTTATGTAGCAGTGAAGGGGATTGTAACTGCAGGTGATACGGTAGATGAAGAAGATGCAGTTCTTGAAGGGGATGCAGGTATTGGTATCGGTATTGATCTTGGATATAACCTTCCGTATGGTTTTGCTGTAGAGATTGATGTAACATATGCGGAAAATAATATAGTTGAAACAAATACAGCAGGTGAACAAGAGGATTTAAGTGCTACTTATGTGACAACTTCTTTAGATTTGGCATATAAGTATCACCTTACTCATGAGTTGGGTCTTGTTGCAAAAGTGGGCTATGAATACGAAGTTGAAAAGATAGATACAAAAGAGGATGAATCAGATACAGGCTTTATCTATGCCGCAGCTTTAGAGTATGAAGTTTCAGAGGGTGTGGCAATTTTAGGTGAGTATGAACACGCTACCATTGAAGGACCACGTGGAGATAGTATCTATGCTGGAGTTGTTTTTGACTTTTAGAAACTAGGGAGTTTTCAAAAGAGTCAAAGGGACTCTCTTGAAGATTTAAAAGAGGAGTTCTTATAACTCTTCTTCGTGTTTTGCTAAGTACTCAGCAACACCCTCAGCATCAGCTTTCATACCTTCATCACCTTTTTGCCAACCAGCGGGACAAACTTCACCAAACTCATCAGTAAATTGTTGAGCATCGATCATACGAAGCATCTCATCAACATTACGTCCAAGTGGAAGGTCATTTACTACTGCATGACGAACGATTCCGTTTGCATCGATAAGGAATGATCCACGAAGTGCAACAGAGTCACCTAAAAGTACATCATAATCACGAGCGATATTTTTAGTGATGTCAGCTACCAGTGGGAAGTTGATACGACCAATTCCACCTTTGTTTACTGGAGTCTCTCTCCATGCGAAGTGAGAAAATTGGCTATCTACAGATACACCGATTACATTTACACCACGTTTTTGGAACTCTTCATATCTGTGAGAGAAAGCGATAATCTCTGATGGACATACGAAAGTAAAGTCTAGTGGGTAAAAGAATACAACTGTACCTTTTTCACCATAGTTTTCACTAAGTTTGAAGTTTTCTACGATTTGTCCGTCTGCAAGAACTGCAGTTGCGCTAAAGTCTGGAGCTGGATTTGTTACGATCATTTGATTTCCTTGAATTAAATTTAAATTACGAAATTTTACCGAAAAATTATTAATAAACTTTCTTTTCTAAAAGTAGTATTTTAAGTTAAAGATAATTTTTATCTTCCTATTTAATATAACTTAGATATAATTGCAGCGATTTATAAAAGTAAAACGTTATATTTCAATAAAGAAAATCGATGACGGGAGTAAAAGATGTCACAAAAAGAATACATATTTACTTCAGAGTCTGTAACAGAAGGGCATCCTGATAAGATGGCAGATCAGATCAGTGATGCAATTCTGGATTATATTATTGAACACGATCCAAAGGCACGTGTTGCGTGTGAAACTTTGGTATCTAATGGTTTTTGTGTAATTGCAGGCGAACTGAAGACAAAGGCGTACGCGCCAATGCAAGAAATTGCAAGAGAGGTTATCCAGTCTATTGGATATACAGATGCTACTTATGGTTTTGACCATAGAGCAGCAGCAGTTCTAAACGGTATTGGTGAGCAATCACCTGATATTAATCAGGGTGTTGACCAAGAGAGTGGTGAGATCGGTGCGGGTGATCAAGGGTTGATGTTTGGGTATGCTTGTCGTGAGACAGATGTACTTATGCCACTTCCTATTCACTTAGCACATCGCTTGACACAAAGACTTGCGTTTGTTCGTAAAGAGGGGATTATCCCTTACCTTCGTCCAGATGGAAAAGCTCAGATCAGTGTAAAGTATGTAGATGACAAACCGGTTTCAGTTGAGACTGTAGTTATCTCTACACAACATGCTCCAGAGGTTTCTCAAGAGCAGATTCACAAAGATGTGATCGATGAGGTTATCCGTGAGGTTATCCCTGCTGAGATGATGAGTGAAGATACTGTATTTCACATCAACCCGACAGGGAAGTTCGTGATTGGTGGTCCTCAAGGTGATGCAGGGCTTACAGGTCGTAAGATCATCGTAGATACATATGGTGGAAGCTGTCCACATGGTGGGGGAGCATTTAGTGGTAAAGATCCTACTAAAGTAGATAGAAGTGCTGCTTATGCTGCTCGATATGTTGCAAAAAACCTTGTAGCTTCTGGTGCATGCGATAGAGCGACTATCCAAGTTGCTTATGCTATTGGTGTAGTACAACCTGTGTCTATTATGGTAGATACTCATGGAACAGGTAAGGTTGCTGAGAGCAAGATTGAAGAGTGTATAAAAGAGCTTTTTGATCTTTCACCTGCTGGTATCATTAAAGAGCTTGATCTTTTAAAACCTATCTACAGAAAAACTGCTGCTTATGGTCACTTTGGTCGTGAAGAAGATGGTTTTACGTGGGAGCAAACAGATAAAGCTGATGCTATTAAAGAGTATCTTTCTTTATAACTTTTTTGTATCAATGACAACTTCCTCCGTCATTGATACATCAACTTCAACAATAGTGTAACATTTCTCACTTTTTTTTCAACTCTCAAACAATTTTAGCTACATTTAAAAATCTTCATTGTATAGTTACTCTACATAAAATTTAGGAGAACAATATGTCAGTATTAATTAATGATACTTGTATTAACTGTGGTGCTTGTATTGATGAGTGTCCAGTAGAAGCGATTGTAGATGAGGATGATAATCCAACGGGTGAAGAGATTTACTATGTGTATGCAGATAAATGTGTAGAGTGTGTTGGTCATCATGACGAACCAGCTTGTGCTACTGCATGTCCAACTGAAGGATGTATTACTTGGGATGCTATCGGAGATTCTCCAGAGCACCGTGAAGATATCACTGAAGAGCAACGTGCTAATAAAGAAGCTATCGTAGAATAGTCTCTCTTGGAAGCATTTTGCTTCCAATTTCCCCCTTCTTAGAGTAAGAAAATCAACAAAATTCACATTTTAAACTAAAACATACTTTTTTTTAGATATAATCCCACCCTAATTTTATATTTTCAGAGGAGATTTGATGGAAAGAACACTATCAATAATCAAACCAGATGCAGTTGCAAAGGGTGTTATAGGCAAAATTTTAGACAGATTTGAGAGCAATGGTCTTAAAATCGCTGCTACAAAGAAACTTCAACTTTCTCGTGGTGATGCAGAAGCATTTTATGCTATCCATGCAGAGCGCCCTTTCTTCAACGACTTAGTTGATTTCATGATCAGTGGTCCAGTTGTAGTTTCAGTACTTGAGGGTGAAAATGCAATGCAAAAAAACCGTGATTTAATGGGTGCTACTAACCCTAAAGAGGCTGAAGCTGGTACTATCCGTGCAGATTTCGCTGAAAATATAGATGCAAATGCAGTTCATGGAAGTGATTCTGTTGAAAATGCAGCTATTGAGATTGCATTTTTCTTTTCTGAGAGAGAAATTTCATAATTTTTTATGCAAATAACTCTACGAAAAGTAACAAAGACACCATTAGACTTTGAACTAAGTTCTGATGAAATAACTTTTAAAGGTTATTTAGTATATCATAGTGGCAAATTGATTTTGCTCAAAGCTGATTTAGAGGGAACTTTAAAAAAGCCTTGTGATATATGTGCAGAAGAATTTAACCTATCAGTGGATGAAAAATTAGAGTTTTTTCTCTCTGATGGTATTTATGAAGATCAAAACAATATCGACTTGGATGTTGTTGAGATCTTTAATGGTATAGCAGATATGGAGGAGGTTTTAGCCTCTGAGATAGAGCTTATCAAAAGTGACTACCACTCGTGTGGAAGTTGCAAGGGTTCAGATATAGAACTTTAAAAATTAAGTAAAGGAAACTAAAAAGATGGCAGTACCTAAGAGAAGAGTATCTCACTCACGTTCAGCAAAACGTAGAACACACTACAAGATTTCTTTAGCTCGTCCAGTTAAAGATAAAGATGGAACATACAGATTACCACACCACATCAACCCAACGACTGGTGAGTATAAATAGTCAATGGTAAAGATTGCTATTGATGCAATGGGCGGGGACTTTGGTCCTGAGCCGATTGTAAAGGGTTGTCTCAACGCACTCAAAAAGAAAAACTTCACACCTATACTTGTAGGAAAAAAATCCGAAATTTTACCTCTGTTACCTGCTCGTTATAAAGATAAGATTTCTATCATTGATACAGATGATGTGATAGCGATGAGTGATGCTGCAACTGATGCAGTAAAACGTAAAGAGAGTACAATCTATAAAGCGGTTGATTTAGTAAAACAGGGTGAAGCAGATGGTGTTGTAAGTGCTGGACACAGTGGTGCTACAATGACACTTGCGACACTACGTTTAGGTCGTTTAAAAGGTGTATCTCGTCCTGCGTTGGTTACTTTGATGCCTACAAAAACAGGTCGCCGTTCAGTTGTACTTGATGTGGGTGCAAATGTAGACTCAAAACCAGAACATTTAGCAGAGTTCGCTGTTATGGGTGGATGCTATGCTGAAGATGTTTTAAATATTAAAGAGCCAAGCATCGGCCTTTTGGCAAATGGTGAAGAGGATTCTAAAGGTAATGATGTTACTAAGGCTGCTTTTAAACTTTTAGAGGGTTATAGAGGTTTTAAGGGTAATGTTGAAGGTGGAGATATCTTCAATGGTAGCTGTGATGTTATCACTTGTGATGGTTTTATTGGTAACCTTGTGCTTAAAACAAGCGAAGGTGTAGCTTCAACAATCTCAGGACTTATCAAAGATTATATCCGCAAATCCCCTGTGGCAATAACGGGTGCATTACTAATGCGTAAAGTTTTTAAGCTTCTAAAAAAAGAGATAGATTATGCAGAGGTTGGTGGTGCACCACTTATTGGTATCAAAGGGTGTGCAATTGTTTCTCATGGTAAAAGCAATGCAAAAGCTATCGAAAATGCGATCTATCAAGCTATCAGCTATGTAGATACTGGTGTCAATGAGCATATCATTACACGTTTAGCTGAGTTAAAACAAAAGGACTAATATGGCATACGCTGCATTTCGCTCTATAGGAGCTTATGTTCCTCAAAAAATTCTTACAAATGAAGATCTTGCAGAGATGGTTGATACCTCTGATGAGTGGATCACAAAACGTACAGGGATCAAAGAGCGTCACATCGCATCAGATGATGAATATACATCTGATCTTGGTGTAAAAGCAGCACGTCAAGCGATAGAACGTAGTGGCATAGCCTTAGAAGATATCGATATGGTAGTTTGTGCTACTATCTCTCCAGATTATTTTTGTATGCCTTCAACTGCAACTATTATCTCTACTAAACTTGGACTTAAAAATGTAACTGCGTTTGATATTTCAGCAGCATGTACAGGGTTTGTTTATATCCTCTCTATTGCTAAAGCATTTATTGAGTCTGGCATGAAGAAAAATGTACTTATTATTGGTGCAGAAAAACTCTCAGCGATTACTGATTATACAGATCGTGGAACCTGTATCTTGTTTGGTGATGGTGCAGGTGCTGCTGTTATCTCTGCAACTGATAACAAAGATGAAGCTATCGTAGATGTTCATACAGGTGCAGATGGTGAGTATGCAGATCTTTTGATGACTCCAAATGGTGGAAGTGGCTCAGCTCACGATGCACTTGAGGAGGAAGCGGGTGTATTCATGCAGATGAAAGGGAATGAGACTTTTAAAGTAGCAGTTCGTACCCTTACAAAAGATGTAAAAGAGATCTTAGAGCATAACAATATCGCTTCAGAGTCTATTGAGCATTTTGTGCCACATCAGGCAAACTATCGTATTATTAAAGCTGTTGGTGATGCCTTGAAGATGACAGAAGAGCAAGTGGTTCTTACAGTTCACAAGTATGGAAACACTTCGGGTGCTTCTATCCCTATGGCTATCAACGATATCTATGAAGCGGGTGAGCTTAAAGCTGGTGAGATGATGCTTCTTGATGCATTTGGTGGTGGACTCACTTGGGGAAGTGCACTTGTGCCTTTCTCCCCACTTAAGTAGTTCTGTAGAGCTTCTCTAGCTGAGCAACCACTTTTTTATAAAATAGCTCCTCATCTGGGAGCTCTGTACTCCCCTCTCTTTGTTTTTTTCCCCACATGGGCTCTGGAAAGTAGCTATCATTTTCAAATCGTGCCATTACATGGATATGCACTCGTGGAAGCATATTGCCAAATGATGCCATATTTATCTTTGC
>JAMORZ010000023.1 GCA_027063295.1 Sulfurimonas sp. | reverse complement strand
AGGTATAAAAGCTTCTACAGGACTTATTTTGATAACATTATGTGTCTTATCTTGTATCTCCACTTCATCATTAGAGATATCAAATGCATCATCATCGATATCAATATCATCTGCAGAGATCTTTTTTTGTGCTATATTTTGTTTAAGGGTAAACTTGGCAAATTCATCTTCTAGCTGTTCTCTTATGCTTACCTGTTGTGCAAGCATATTTTTGAGTAAAGCATAAGCTTGAATATCTTGTGTTCTATACTGGTCAAAAGTTGAACCTTTTTTTGTAAAGATTTTAAGATTACATTGCATATCTCTTAGATCGATTTGGCGTTTTAGCTCAGCGATAGCTCTTCTATAGCCCTTATTGATCGCTTTTCTTGTCTTTTTTTTCTTACCATTGAGTACGATCATCTTTGGAGCGAGTAAAATATTGTACTCATCTCCTTGAAACTGCATCAATGTTCTCAACAAAGAGACATTTTCAACCGCAAATAACTGTGTTATCAATATAAATATTACAAGAAAAAACTTCACTATTTATCCCTCATACATCTAAAAGTACTATTTGGTGATTTGAAAAGATTTGATGTAGCAAAGTATCTCTCCGAATTCCAATCAAATGTAGCGATTGTACCATCTGGTGCTTCAAGATCATCACCATCTTGATAATACTCTTCGTGATCCTCCTCATCATACGGTGCCATTATCTCGATATTTGCACCTGAAGTTGATTTATGTATTGCTAATGATCTTCTTGCATACTCAAACACATACGGGTGTAAAAGTTGTGCATGCATTCTTTCTTTACAAAAATTATTTGCCATTACAAAAGAGATGTTTGTTACAGGCTTATCTGCTCCACTTCCATAGTATTCTTTTTGAGATACTGGCTTCAACATCACATCAAAAAGCTGTGCTGCTCCATCATTTCTTGGAACACTCACCTCTACCCACTGTCCTTGTTGTTTTTTTGTTTGCATACTCACACTTGCATACCCAAGAATAGTACCATTTTTTGCGATGATTTTAGCATGAAGTTTTTTAGAATCTCCACTAATATACAAAATTATATCAGAAGCTTGACGTGATTTTATCTTATATCTTTTTTTATATAAAGTATCTTTCTCCCTTTTTAAAACCTTCTTTAAAGCATGTAAACTCTCTTTGTCTGTGTTTGCCAAAGCAAGTTTTTTCTTTTTTAAAATATAGTTCTGAGAGAGTGTCAAAATCTCATTTTTATTTTTAAGTTTTTTACTCACCTCTAAAGAAACTTGAACCTTCTTACCTCTAGGTTTTCTTGGCATTTTTGTTTTTTGAAAAACAGTATTTAGTAACTGTTTTACTTTATATTCAATACCAATATTACCACTGGCTGATACATATAAAATCTCACCTTTTGTATCTAAAAAGTAAAGTTCTTTGTTGTTTTCATCTACCTCTTCTTCTTCAAAAGTATCTTCGAGTTCTAAAAGTTGCATATCAGATTTATCACGTAAAGAATCTGCTGATATCGCTTTGTTTGATGGTGCAGTAGAAGAGAGACAACCACTCAAAATAAATGCAATGCCCAGTGTAAGTATGTATTTGAAACTCATCAAATATCTCCTTTTATGAGTCTGATGTTGTGTTGTTGTTGATAATCATCTAAAAACTGGATATTTTTGATGGTTGTATCATTTTGAATAGTTTCCAAATCTATGGAAAGATTGTAAGATGGATAATCCACTTTTGTAATAAAAAACTTCTCATTTACACTAAATTTGTAAATTGTTTTTGAATTTTTTTGCATTACATACTGATCTTGAGCAATCTTTTTCATTGTTACATCAAATGGTACTGATCCATTGATAAAAGTAAACACTTTAGACTCTATACCATTTTGTGCCATCCAACTTACAAGGTAAAAAACACCTTCAATCCCATAAAACTGTTGGAATATTGCTTTTGAGAGAATACTTTTATCTTTTTGACCATCTGTTGTATAGTTTACAACAACAAAATTTTTCTTTGGAGAGTTAGTCCAACTTACATCAATAGTTTTATCGATAGTTTGTACTTTTTTCACTTCATAAAGATCATTTTTATACTCTTTTAAAAAACCAATATTCTCTTCGATAGCTGATGATTTGTTTTGAGGATCAAAAAGTGAAAGTGGTGATTCCATGATAGCTTTTACATACCCTTTTCTCATACCATAAGTAACATTAAGATGCTGAAGAGCTCCATCTTTTTTTGTAACATACGAGATATAAAGCTTCTGATCTGAAAAATCAAACTTTTCTACTTTTATACTACGTTTTGCTTTTTCATCTAAAAATTGTTCCAATGAATTATCTGTTACTTTTAAAAGATCTTTTCGCCCACTATCTAAAATCTCAAGAGCAACAAGATTTCCATCTGGATCAACAAACTTTGTCAACAACTCATCTTCATCGATCTCTATCTCATTGCCATCTTTATCAAAAGCTTTTTCAATCTTGTATTCATACTCATCTGCTTTTAAAGAATTACCCATTATGTTAAGAGATTTTGTATCATGTTCAACTTCCATGAGATATTTTCCCCCACGACCAAGAAGAACAAACTCTTTATCTTTTACTTTATGTTCCACAAGATATGCAAGATTATATACTGGATATATTTTCCCCTCTATTTCTACATCATTATACTGCTGTGACTCTTTTGTATCCTCAAAAGATGCGATATCTTGCTTCGCTAGCAGAGAGATACTTCCATTATGTTTCTCAACTACAACACCATCTTCAAACAGTAATTTTTGGTCATTTTGTAAATCACTCACTACTACACTATAGTAATCACTGTATAACAATGTTGATAAGGCTAAACTTACCAATACCTTTTTTATCATCTTTTCTATCCTCCATCACATCAATTACATATTTTGCCGAAATTCATATATGTTTTATCTTATTTTTTCCTAATATTTTTTAAAAAACACTTTTTGCTTTGATTTTATAAGCATTAGATATCATAATAAAACTTACAATCAAAAACACAATACCAAGAAAAAAGATAGCAATCAAACTCTCAAATAACATTATGTTTGTAAATGGCAGAGCAAACAGCGACACAATAGTTTGACCAAATACAACGATACTTATTGCTACTATTATTGTTGTAACAAACAATAAAAAACTACAATATAAGAAAATCTCTTTTTTTAATATAAATCCTAAGGTATGCAAAACAGATAACTGATAACTCTTTTTTATGATTGCATTATAAAGAAGTAATAAAATAAATAAAATACTCAAAAAAACTATCACACACTCTATTATCACCGATAAAGTATCATAAAGGGTAAACATTTTCATCTGTTTATCTCTTGTTTCAAGCCATGAGGATACTAAAAATCTATCATGAGGTAACTTCTCTTTTAACAATCTTGTAATATTTTCAATCTCATAGAGGTGGTATGTATTGACATAATATCCATCTATTGTATCTTTAGTATTGTGAAGCAGTTGATTTGCAAAAGGGATAGTAGTATAAAGGATAGCTGATTTATCATAATCATGAAATACTGATGCGAGTTTGAGTCTAAAAGTACCATACTCGTTACGAAATTCAAACTTTTCTGTCGATTCAATAATGGGAAAATATGAATGAAAAAGTGTTTCATTAAAAATGGCAATATTTTCTTGTGTTCTCCATTTATACACAAATGATATGGGAGTATACTCCACCTCAAAAGGTTGATGTTTCATAAATTGTGCACTAAAAAAATCATATACAAATACTTCTCTATCTAAACCAATAATCTTTACATTACCATTATATTGAGCATTACCACTAATCTTATACCCAAGAGAGTGAACAAATGATTCGCCTTGAACATAAGATGCGACACTTTTTATCTGTGAAGATATACTAGAGATGCTCTTTTTGTCTTTTTGGATCTCTTTTGGGTTCAACGATATATGATTGTTTATATATTGTATTTTAATATGTGGTTGTTTTGTTGCAAATTCATTTTGTAAGGATGTTTTATAAGCATCTTTGAGCAATAATACAGTCGCAAAAAAAACAAGTGTAAAAAAATAAAGAAAAAACATAAGAAAAAAAGAGTTTTTAAAAAGTGTATGAACGATCAAAAATCTTTTAAACATACTGGACCTTTTAAAACTGATTTTGCTTTTTTTGTTGTATCATCAACAAATTCATAAAGAAAATCAGCATATTTTTGGTACTCTTTTTCATGTGTCACAACAATAATACACTTCTCTTTTGAAAGTTCCTTGAGCCATTGTTTTACCTCTTTAGAAGCAACTTCATCAAGATTTGCAGTTGGTTCATCTGCGATAATTATCTTTGGATCATGGATCAAAGCTCTTGCAATAGAAACACGCTGTTGCTGACCACCACTTAATTGTGTTGGATTTTTTGTAAAAAACTGTTCATCAGCTTCTGGTATTAACTTTGTGATCACCTTTTTTGCCTGTATGATGGCATCTTGTTTTGACATACCATCCATAATCAAGGGGATTGTACAGTTTTCAATAATACTAAATTCTGGTATAAGTGCATAAGATTGAAAGATAAACCCTATATTTTTAGCACGAAATTTTGCTCTTTGATGTTCATTGAGCTTCTCTATTGAAACACCATCTATCTTTAAAATACCATCAACTTCATCAATTGTTGCAAGAATATTAAGCAAAGTTGTTTTACCACTACCACTTTTCCCCTGAATAATTGTAAAACTTCCCTGTAAAGCTTCAAATGAGATATTTTCAAAGACAACTTCTGTACCATACTTTTTTACAAGATTATCTGCTTGTATCATTTTTTGCTCTCCTTTTTATCCCATGTGCATCGAAATCCAATATTTACTCGTCTAACACTCTTTTGTATAAAATTTTCCACTCTGTTATCAAATAAAACTTTAGGATCAGCATAACTTCCACCTTTAATGACAACATACTGATGGGAAAAATGTTGGATTTGTGTATTGACATATTCCCATACATTGCCATACATACCAAATGTTCCATTGATATTTTCATAACTATCAACAACATCTAAAAGTTCAGTTCCTACCAAATCCTCTTCCAATTCATCATCTTCATTTTTCATACATTCGATCGCTTGTGGTGTTATAGAATATGGATGAAAACTTCCCTCTTGTAGATTTTCATAACATTTCGTTTTTGCCAGTTTAAGACTACTTGCAACTATCCACTCCTCTTCACTTGGCAAACGCCCTTTATAAAAACTACATACATCTTGTGCTTCATCAAAAGTAATATTAACCACTGGTTCGTTTAATTCACTCTCATCAAACTCTTTGAGCTTTCTTTGCTTCTGTTGAAGATATAAGTTATACTCTTGTTTTGTTACTTCATACTTTCCTATGTAAAAAGGTTTAATAGAGATTGTTTTATAAGGGTATATAAACCCTTGAAGTTTTTTTTCTTTTAGTGATGGGATCTGAGCAACCTGAGGTGGTATGATCTCAATACGTGACATCTGCCCAAAAAGCAATATTGATAAACATAACAGAAGATACTTCATGATTCACCTTTAAAAAGGTACTTGGTCATACCTTTGACAAATAAAAATATAATAACTGCTAAAAAAGCCATCATAAAAATATTTTCAAGAGCAACTGGCTGAAAAAAGCTTGTTGAAAAACCAGAGTATCTTAAAAAAATATCTTGATAGACAAAAAGCATTCCTAAACTTAAACAAAATGTTAAAAGAAAGATACTCACAATAGTAGTACTCAAAGTAAAACTCAAATCTTTTACACTCATACCAAGAAGGTGTAAAATCTTTAAAGAGTTGCGTTTAAACTCAATAGATACAGAAATACTTACAACAACAATACCTATAGACACTAATGCCAATACACCAAGAATACCCACTTCGATAATTGAAACAGTTTGAAAGAAATCTTTTGTAACTTTAGTATCTTGCAGAATATCATGCACTTTGTACTCAAGTACTTTAAGCTTTGCAGCACTTTGTTGTGCATACTGTTTTAGCATAGATATCTTTTTTTTATCCTCTACTAAAAACTCTATAACCATTTTTTGAGATTGTTTTTGAGTAAAAAGTTTTTGAGCAAAATCTTTTGTTATAAAAACAAGTGGATCATTCCCTAAAAAACCTGTATCTATCTTCACTAATTGTGAAATATCACAACGATGTTGTTTATCTACATATATTATTGTAAAATCTTTTAGATCCAAATCACCAAAACTTTTAAAAAAGACTTGATTTATATACAAGGTGTTACTATCACCTTGTTTATGAAACTTTTGTTGAAGATATCTCTGATCTAAGATAATAAATTTTGCATACTTTACAATTGTTTTTGATGGGGATTGAAAAACAACATTTGCTTTTATCTCTTTTCTTGGAGAAAAAAGAAGTTTTTTCTCAGTAGAAAAACTTTCTAACTTTTGTAAAAAATTTTCATCTTTACTTTCAATAGAGATTCTTCCTTGAGAACCAATATACGATCCTATAAGATATTGTTCATAACTCTTTAAAAGATTATCGATAAACAAAAAAGAACTCATTGCAAAAAACAATGCAATGGGTAAAAAGAAAAATGAAAGCTTTAACAACCAATGTGATGATGTATAAAAAAGCTTTAAAATAACAAAATAAGTTTTCATTAAAGTTCTTCTAAAAGGGTGAGAATATCTTCATACAGTTCATTCTCTACTGATGTGATCTTTTGTTTTTTGATAAGTTTAGCATTTTTAAAATATTTGAGTGTTACATCATATTCCACTATATAACTTTGCAATAAAGAGGAGTAAGCTCTATGTTCTTGTATTGCTAAAGAGACAACTTTATTGCTTTTTTTGCTTACTATACCTTGCGATTTCAAATACTTTTTGACTTTTTGTTTGATTTTCTCAGATGATTTAATAATAATCTTTTTATCGTTTTTTCTATTGCTTTGTACTTTTAAAACTATGTTTTTTTGTGTACAATGTGCTTGAGACAAACACTCTAATGCAACATTTTTCACAACATCTAAAGAGCTAAAAATCAACATCCCATTAAAAACATCCTCTTTATACTTTTGAAAAGAGAGTCTGTTTTTTGATGCAATGACATACAGTCTTAATTCTTTTGCATCTGCATCAGCATGTACTTCAACATCATCATTTGGAAAATAAACAGGTTCTTTGTTCTTTAAAAAATTTCGTCTTTGATATTTATTTGGAAAAAGCATCTCAACTTCTGAAGTATTGTCATAAAAAACATAAAGATATCCATCTTTATTGAGGTTTACTTCAAATGAAATATCTTCATTTGGAGCAAAAACTGTTTTTTCGATGGAGATATCTGCTTGTAAACTCCCTTTTTCAAGAGATTGCAACCTTTTTTCTATTTGCAGTAGTGTATCATCAATAAACGCAGCCCTTTTTCCTTTGGCTAACTCCAGTAAAGTTCTTGCTTTATAGAGATCTTTCTCATCAATTGCTTTAAGAATCTTTTGTTTTAAAAGTTTAAACTCCTGTTGATCTTTTTTCATCTGCTCTTTAATCTTCAACTCAGTTGCATGATCTAAACGCAGTAAAACATATAACTGAAAATATTTTCCATTTTCACTAAGCTTTTTATATGTTTTATATGGCTTTAAATCAAAAATCAACTGATTTGTTTTTGTATGAATCTTCTCTTTAATATCTCTTGAAACTTTTCCTTGTGAACTATGGCTCTGCACATCAAGCTCACTTTTGATATTTAAACCAAAATAACTAGATACTTGAGCATAGCCATTATTGAGTGCATCTTGATGTGAAGCACTCTCAACAAGTGCATCATCTACAATATACCATGTAGACACACCTAAAAAATACTTTGCATCTTTATCTTGTGTCCAAGTAAGCCATTTTGGATCTTCACTTGCAAAAAGTGATGATATTAGAACCATTACAAACATTAAAAATCTTATCTTTTTCATACCAATCCCCTGCGTTTTATCTCTTTTTCTACTTCATCTCTTTGATAACCTTTATAGTTCCCATACAACCACCTAAGATAAGCATCATCAAGATCTTTATAGAGCATCCCCTTATACTGTCCAAATGCAACTCTAGGTTGTGTTTTTTGATGAACCTCTTTAAAACTACATCGTGCATCTATTGAACTCAAAGCTATGATTTTTTCAAACTCTTGGAAACTAAGACGTTTTTGGATAGTAAATGTGTAACTTCCAAAATCAAAAATCCCCTTGCGTTTAGAAACAAACTCTTGAAGCTGTTTGATCTCATCAACAGATAAAGACTCTAGGTTACGAACCTGAACACTAAAAGAGTTTCTGTGGGGCTCAAAAAGAAGATCAGCTTTTGGCATTAGAGTATCTCTCTAATCCCTTTTGCATTTGGAGCAGAAAGAACTCCTTCTCGTTCTAATTGTTCAATCACACGAGCTGAGCGATTATAACCGATTTGAAGTTTTCGTTGCAAGTAGGAGATAGATGTTTTTTTATCATTGAGTACAACATTTTTTGCCTCTTCAAATAGTTCATCAAGCTCTTCATAAGACTCATCTGAACCTCCAGAACTACCTGATTGGGAACTCTCTTCAACAAGAAAACTTTTATCATAGTTTGGCTCACGTTGTGCCTTTATAAACTCTACAATAGTCTCTATCTCATCTTCAGTTGCCCATGGTGCATGAAGTCTTACAAGTCCCGTTGCACCTGGAGGAGTAAAGAGCATATCTCCACGACCAAGAAGTGATTCTGCACCCATCTGATCTAAAATAATTTTAGAGTCTATCTTCTGCCCTACTCTGTATGAGATACGACTTGGAAGATTTGCTTTAATAAGCCCTGTAACTACATCGACAGATGGACGCTGCGTTGCTACTATGAGGTGGATACCACATGCACGTGATTTTTGAGCAAGACGAGCGATACTGATCTCTACATCTTTGCCACTTGTCATCATCAAATCAGCCAATTCATCAATAATAACTACAATATATGGAAAATGCTCCCCACCCTCTTTTTTTACTTTTTCATTATAGTTTTCTATATTTTTTGTACGACTATCTGCCATAAGTTCATAACGACGTTCCATCTCTGCTACCATATTGTTGAGTGCAGCGATCGCTTGTTTTGGTTTTGTGATTACAGGAGTAAGAAGATGTGGAATGTCATTGTAAGTTGAAAACTCAAGCATTTTAGGATCTATCATAAGTAAACGCAGCTGATCTGGAGAGTTTTTATATAACAGTGAAAGTATCATTGCGTTTATACCAACACTCTTACCACTCCCTGTTGTTCCTGCAATAAGAAGGTGTGGAAGTTTTTTAAGATCAGTGATAAAAGGTTTACCTACAATATCTTTTCCAAGAGCCATTGTAAGTGGTGATGAGGAGTCTCTAAAAAGTTTATCTTCTAAAATCTCACGAAGATAGATAGTATCTACACTCTCATTTGGTATCTCAATCCCCACTACATCTTTTCCAGGGATCGGAGCTTGAATACGGATAGTTTCTGCTGAGAGTGCCATAGCAAGATCATCTTGAAGATTTAAGATCTTACTTACTTTAACATTTGCAGCTGGTTTAAACTCAAAAGTGGAAACCACAGGTCCCGCATAGGTACGAACAACATCACCCTCTATCTTGAAATGTGCAAGTTTCTCTATGAGGTAGTGTATCTTTTCATCAAGTTCACTCTCATCGATCCCTTTTGAACTTTTTGGAGCTTTTTGTAAAAAGTCTATTTTTGGAAGTTTAAAGTTTTTTGGTTTTTCCACTTTCCCTTTCTCGATGCTCTCTAAAAGTTTTGTATTTTCCTCAAGTTCATCTACTATCACTGCATTTTTTTGTTCTTTTACTTCAGAAGCTATATCCAAGATAGTTTTTTTTGTTTCTTCTTGTTGCATATTTCTTTGATATGCTGGCTGTTCAAGTTCCTCATCATCTGTTTTATCACCTACTTCATAGTGTGGATTACAAATCTCTTGTGGCTGAGTTGACTCTTGAGTAGATACTTCTTGTTGCACCTCTTGTTGTAGAGGTATGATCTTATCATCTTCTTTATCGTACGTTTCTTCAACATAACTACTTTGAGTAACTATTGATGTTGCTGGTTGAAACTCCTGAGTTTTTTGACGTTTAGGGAACTTAGAAGAGAAAAACATAGATATATCTTCAAAAATCTCCGAAGTTGTTTTATCTAAAAAGATCACTATTGAAACCATTGTGATCATAAACCAAAAGATCCAAACTCCAAAAAGTCCAACATACGGTGCAACAAAGTCAACAAAATCTGCTCCAAACTTTCCTCTTAGTTCATTTGAAACTAAAAGAGCCTGAAAAATAAGTGCAGAACAAAAAAGTAAAAATGAAGCGATTGTGATCTGAGATTTACGAAAATCAAAATGTGTATCTTTGTAAAAAAGATAAAGAGGAATCAAAAGAAGTAATAAGTAAATATACGAAATGTATCCAAAATAAAAATGATTATACGAAGCAAATATAGCTCCATAGCTTCCCATAAGAGAACTCTCACCAATTATTGTAGCACCACTAAGATAGATAAAAAGACAAAAAAATATAATAAAAAAAGTTTCTTTCACTGCTATACAACCTCAAAAAGTATTAGAAGAAGTATAGCGAAAAGTGTTGAAAAACTATAAATAATTTACTAAACTAAGTTTAGAAATTTTTCCAACTGTAGAGAGCATCGCTTCATAGTTAGTATTAAGCTGAGAAAGAGTTAAAGATGCTTCGGCAAGATCTGTATCGATAACTGATGAACGTAAAGACATTGTTGTAATTTTCAACACCTCTGTTCTCTCAGAATATTTTGTAAGAGTATTGGACTGAGCCCCAACAGTAGAGTGTGATTTATAAATATGATTTTGTAAATCATCAATACGTGAAAGTGCATTCTGAATCCCGATATTTCTTGGATCACCTGGAATATCTGCATCTGGTTCATTATGATAATTTTCAACTGCACGAATCATCTCATCTATATCTTTAAAAAAGTCTGTTTTTGGATCATCAACTGTTAAGGCATTGTTGGTATTAAATGTTGCAACAGAAGCTTTTCCATCATCAAAACTACCACTGTTAGCATCATACAATGAGATCTCTGCTTTTGTGATACCATTATGAAGATCATTAAAAGTCAGTTTTCCATCATAAGAGAGTGTTGTTTCACCAGAGAGATTTGCTTTGGCTATTGTTGCATCATACTCATCAGCATCTGCAAAACCACCAGCAGGTAAACTGCCTGTAACTACCATATTCATCACATCCATAAGCTGTTGATATCTTACATCATCTGCATCTGCTGCTTCTCTTGGGTCTGCTACATTATAGATTGTATAATCATCACCTGTGTTGTTATCTTTAAAAGTTGAACCAGCACTATCAAGATTGATGGTGATATCATAAGCATTTCCTGATATATCTGTACCCACCAAACGAAGATCTGTTCCATCTAATGTTCCAGCATTTCCTTGTGAGAGATCAAAAACTTCAGAAAGCTTTGTAGATGAAGATGCAAAAGCATTACCATCTTTTTCAATTTGCGCTACATTTGAAGATAAGATTGGTCCATCTTTTGTGAAATTTGTTCTATCATACACTAAGCCTTCATTAACGATCCCTGATTGTGTGCTAAGTCCAGAACGTGAAAACTCTTGTATAAAAAGGTTATTTGGTGAAGGTGGATATGTTGTTGTACCACTATCTAATCCATCTATAGTTGCTTGATCAGCTTCCCCTTCATCGTTTGTATCAAAATCGATCGCTCCAACTAAATGAAAATCGAGTTTACTTGATCCAGGAATTTTATCTTCAACAACAATTTCACCCGAATCATTCAATGAAACATTTACAAGATCACTTCCATACTGGTTACCAATCCAATTCATAAGATCTTGGATATTATCATCATCATTTAAGCTAATTTTTTCATTGATCGATGTTCCATCACTTTTTGCACCACGAAGATAAAAAACAGCTTTATTTGGTGTTAATTCATCTCCCATAAGATCACTTATCTTGCTATCTGGAGTAAGTTGTGTATCATCAACTAAACTTTTATGTACGACATTAGAAACAACTTCCCTTCGGACAGAAGGTTCCTCTCCCAAAAAGAGTTCTGCTCCAGTAATGTTATACTGTTGTGTGTTATCTGATCCTACAAACGCATTCAGTGCAACATCATTTCCATGATATATACCGTTGTCATCTATGGGTTTTACATCTGTTGCAGAACCTGCAAAAAGATACTTACCGTTTATAGAAGTATTAGCTATACTTTTGAGATTTTCTTCAATACCTCGAAGCTCTTTTGCAATAGCATCACGTGATGTTTCATCATTTGTATCATTTGCAGCTTGAACTAAAAGGGTACGAAAACGTGTCAAAGAGGTGTTAAATTCATTCATCACGACATCAGATTGATCTGCAACTTTTTGACCACTATCTGTACTTTGTTTGATTTGTTCTAAGGTTGTTATTTCATTATCCAAACGCATTGTTTCAGTAAAGATTGTTACATCATCACTTGCATACTCTATCCTCAAACCAGATGCTATTTGTCTATTTACATCAAAAAGTTGTGTTTGCAACTTAGAGTTTTCATTTGCATAGATATTTTTGTAATACATACTAGATGTTACACGCATAACACACCTCCAAAATAACTTACTAGTAAAACACTAGCAATATAAGTTCCATGACATTATATCGACAAAATAGCATTTTCCTTTAAAGTTTAAGTATTGTATCAATAATTTTAAGTATAATTCCAACACTTCACAATATGTGCCACCGTGGTGAAATGGTAGACACGACGGATTCAAAATCCGTTGCTTTCGGGCGTGGCGGTTCAAGTCCGCCCGGTGGTACCACCTCATTTAATTAAAAAATCAAAAATGTAAATTATTGGTATTTGTTAAACAACAGAGAAAAGTTCTCTATTGTCTAGCTTCTTTGAGAGAGTCTGCGATGAGGAATGCTAATTCTAAAGATTGATCAGCATTAAGACGTGGATCACAATGAGTGTGATAACGTGAAGATAGATCTTCTTCTGTAACAGTAAAACTACCACCGATACACTCAGTAACATTCTTACCTGTCATCTCCAAGTGAACACCACCAGCATGAGTACCTTCAGCTTTATGGATTTGGAAGAATTCTTTCATCTCTGTAAGTACTGCATCAACTGGACGAGTTTTGTAGTTGTTTGATGATTTTATAGTGTTACCGTGCATTGGATCACATGACCATACTACACTCAGACCTTCTCTCTCAACCGCTTTTATAAGAGCTGGAAGACCATCTCCAACTTTACCTGCACCCATACGTACAATCACATTTAAGCGACCTGCTTCGTTATCTGGGTTAAGTGTTTGACAAAGTTTTACAAGATCTTCAGGATCCATGCTTGGTCCAGCTTTTACACCGATAGGGTTTTTCACACCTTTTAAGAACTCAACATGAGCACCATCAAGTTGACGAGTTCTATCACCTATCCAAAGCATATGAGCAGATGTATCGTACCAATCACCAGTTATAGAATCACGTCTTGTAAATGCTTCTTCATACGGAAGTAAAAGTGCTTCATGAGATGTGTAAAAATCAGTCTCACGAAGTGTTCTGTATGTTTTAGAAGTAACACCACAAGCCTCCATGAACTGTAATGATTTTTCAATCTCTTCTGCAAGTTGTTCATATTTTTTTGTAACATCACCTTGATGAGCAAAATCAAGTGTCCATTTATGTACTTGATGTAGATCTGCTAAACCACCTGATGCAAATGCACGAAGTAAGTTTTGAGTTGCTGAAGCTTGATTGTAAGCTCTGACCATACGTCTTGGATCTGGCACACGAGCTTCTGATGTAAAATCACTTCCATTGATAATATCTCCACGATAAGAATCAAGAGTAATATCTCCTTGTGTTTCAGTATCACTTGAACGTGGCTTCGCAAATTGACCTGCCATACGTCCAACTTTTACTACTGGAAGACCTCCTGCATAAGTCATCACAACTGCCATCTGCATCAGAGCTTTAAAACTGTCTCTTATGTTATCTGCATGAAATTCACTGAAACTCTCTGCACAGTCACCACCCTGAAGCAAAAATGCATCACCATTTGCTACTTTTGCAAGTTGACTTTTTAGTGAACGAGCTTCACCTGCAAACACAAGAGGTGGATAATTTTTCAGTTCATCTAAAACTTTTTGAAGTTCAGCTTGATTTGGATAAGTTGGTTGTTGTAAAATCGGTTTTTCTCTCCAACTCGATGGGCTCCAAGTACTCATATCTAGACCTTATATTATATAATTTTCGAGATTTTATCTAAAAATTCTTAAAATATAGATGAGACAAAGTTTTATTTATGCTTTTATAAGTATAATACCAACAATTTTTTACACTTGGATATACATGCAAAAAGATGAACTCATCACCCTTGTAAATCAGATGCATAAGCAGCTTCTTAAAAATATTGCAATTGAAAAAAATGCAACCAAAGAGCAGGTAGCTAATTTTTTAGTTGAGTCTGCTACAATCTTTAAAGAGCTTGATACTGCTGAGACGACTAATATCAAAGCTTTTGCAGAATCTGTATTTCATGATGCATATCAAGAGATAGCCCACCAAAGTCTTCAGTCGTATGCTACAACGAGCAATAATATAGAAAAACTTGTCAGTATGCATGAAGAAACATTTATAGAATGTCAAAATGAACAGATTGACTTACCTTTAATCGCAGAAAAATTCAACAAAATTCAAGAACATATGACAGAAGAGGTCAATAAAGCAAATAGCATTATTTCTCAATTGATGAATCAAATCAAAACTTTAGAAGAAAAATCAAGTCTTGATCCATTAACAAAAATTTTAAATAGAGGTGCTCTCACTTCTTATCTTGAAGATATTTGTGCACGTCCAGATATACCATACTCTCTTCACCTTCTTATGTTAGATATTGATGATTTTAAAAAGATCAATGACACTTATGGTCATATTGCTGGAGACAAAGTGCTTATTTTTCTTGCAAATATTTTACGTAAAACTTTACGTGATGGTGACAAAGTATTTCGTTATGGTGGAGAGGAGTTTGTTATTATTCTCAATAGAATCGATGATGAACAATGCAAAAAGATAACAAAAAGACTTATTGAGCTTATTCGCAACAATAACCTTATCTATAAAGGTGATAAGATAGACGTCACCATGAGTGTTGGCTCAACAAAATATAAAAAATTAGATACACCAGAAACACTTTTAGCACGAGCGGACAAGGCTCTGTATAAAGCAAAATCGAATGGAAAAAATCAAATGGTATCGGAAGTATAATATGGACTTAAATTATTTTGACATTGTTGCAGGAACAATCATTCTACTGCTTGGACTCAAAGGGATCATCAACGGTTTCTTTAAAGAGCTTTTTGGACTTATAGGGATCATAGGGGGAATTTTCATCGCTTCTCGTCTTGGAGAAAGTGTTGGAACATTTTTAAATGATGCTATCTTTAACTTTAGCAGTGATTCTGCTGTAAGTTTTATGGGGTTTTTAACAACATTAGCAATCTTTTGGATTTTTATGGTGTTGATGGGTATTGTGTTTAAAAAACTCACTTCAATGAGTGGTCTTGGTATCTACGACAAGATACTAGGTTTTATCTTTGGTGCTAGTAAGTTTTTTCTTATTGCAGCTGTGATTGCCCATGCAGCCTATAATATCAAAGCAGTTCGTTCAACCATAGACTCAATAATGCACAATTCTATTCTCTTTCCTGTTTTTGTTGAAACTGGAGCATTTATTATGAAAATCGATCCAGCAGATATCAATGACACAATAAAAGACAAGATTGAAGCGGGTAGTGATACGATTGAAGAGAAAGTTAAAGAGCAAGTTAAAGACAACTTAGAAGATCAGATCGATGAGATCCAGTCAAACATAAAAGAGGTTCAAAAATAATGGCAGAGATTGCAACTGACTTTAACAGTAGAACTGTCGAATATGAACAACTCTTAAGTGACTTCAAATCGTTACTTAAACGAACTAAACTCAAGTTTACCATCCAAAGAGAAGTGATACTTGAAACTCTTTATAATTCAGATGAACATCTTACACCCGAAGATCTTCATCATCTTATCCAAGAGAAATATCCAGAACTCAAAACAGGGATCGCAACTGTCTATAGAACATTAGCTCTCTTAGAAGATTCTAGTATGGTAACATCTCTCTCCTTTGGAGCTCAAGGGAAAAAGTATGAACTAGGTGCAAAAGAGCACCATGATCACCTTATCTGTACAGAATGTGGTAGTATTACTGAGTTTGTTGATGAAGAGATTGAAAAGCGTCAACACTCTATCACTGATGCACTTGGGTTTCAGATGAGTGATCACTCAATGCAAATCTACGGTATTTGCAAAAACTGTCAAAAATAACAAAAGGAATAACTATTGCCATTATCAAATAAATATATTCAACAAAGAGTTGAAAAAGCAGAAACACTTAAAAAAGAGGGGTTTAACCCCTACTCTAATGATGCACAGCGCAACACTACTATTGAAAAATATCTCAATGTAAACTCTGATATTATCGAAACAGAAGATAAACGTGATGAGAATCGCCACTATGTTGTAAGTGGTCGTATCAAATTCTTTCGTGTTATGGGAAAAGCAAGTTTTATCAAAATAGAAGATGAATCAGGTATGCTACAAATTTATGTTGCAAGAGATAATCTTCCAGAAGGTTTTTATAACAATATCTTTAAAAAACTTATTGATGTTGGGGATATTGTTGAAGTGGGTGGATACCCATTTGTTACAGGAAAAGGGGAACTCTCTTTACATGCTGATAGTTTTAAACTTTTAACAAAGTCTATCAATCCACTTCCTGAAAAATTTCATGGTGTTACAGATAAAGAGATCCGTTACCGTAAACGCTACTTAGACCTTATTATGAATGCTGAAGTTCGTAGAACCTTTCAGATCCGTTCGCAAGTTATCAGCCTTACTCGTCGTTTCTTTGAAGATAAAGGTTTTTTAGAAGTAGAAACTCCTATGATGCACCCAATTGCTGGTGGAGCAAATGCAAAACCGTTTGTAACACATCACAATGCACTCGGTGTTGATCGCTATCTAAGAATTGCGCCAGAGCTTTATCTTAAACGCCTTATCGTTGGTGGGTTTGAAGCAGTATTTGAGATCAACCGTAACTTTAGAAATGAAGGGATGGATGCAACACACAACCCTGAGTTTACTTCTATCGAGTTTTACTGGGCATATAAAACATACAAAGATCTTATCGAGATCACAAAAGAGTACTTTGGATACCTCTTTGATCACCTTAATCTTCCATCAGTCCTTCCTTATGGAGATATGAAAGTAAACTTTGATAACTTTCAAGAGATTCCCCTCATTGAATCACTTACAACCATAGGTGGTGTTCCAGCAGAGATCACAAAAGATAAAGAAAAAATTATCGCTTATCTTAAAGAGAAAAACATCCCTGTTAAAGAGGGTATGAACCTTGGTCAGCTTCAAGGGGAACTTTTTGATGAGTTTGTAGAGGAAAAACTGATAGATCCAACTTTTATTACAGAATACCCTGTAGAGATCTCCCCACTGGCTCGCCGTAGTGATGAGCACCCTGAGATCACTGAGCGTTTTGAACTATTTATCGCAGGTCGTGAGATAGCAAACGCTTTTTCAGAGCTCAATGACCCAATCGATCAACTCT
>JAMORZ010000022.1 GCA_027063295.1 Sulfurimonas sp. | reverse complement strand
GGGTGGATTTTTTAAGAGGTATCTTTTCAAATTGATCAACTACAGTCAAATTATTTTTATCTATCCCCATCTTTAAAAGGTATCTTTGGATAGTTTGTACAACACTTATATCTTTTTTATCAGTAACTATCGCTATATTGATCGTATCATCATTCAAAGGTGTAAAACAAGCCTGTGATGAAGATTTTTGGATTGGTAGATGAAAATAAAATATACTTCCTTTATCAAGATCACTCTCTAAACGTAACTCTCCACCCATCTCTCTAACATACTCAGCACAAATACTCAGCCCAAGACCTGTTCCACCATAATCTAAAAAGATATGCTCTTGTGCTTGTTTAAAGGCTTCAAATATCTGTTCTTGTTTCTCTTTTGGTATCCCTATACCTGTATCTTTGACAAAAATAGCAATCGAGTTTTTTGCCTTATCATACTCAACACTTAAAGAAATACTTTGTGAACGCGGTGTAAATTTATAGGCATTACCTATAAGATTCATCAACACCCTTTTAAGTTTTAAACTGTTTAACTCCAAAGTTTTTGGAAGCAAAGGATCAATAAAAACATCAAACTCTAAATCTTTTTTATACATATTTGAAACGAACATCTCTATAACATTTGAAAAAAACTTTGTTGTCTCAACTTTTGCAACCTGAGAGATCTTGCGTTCTCTATGTAAAGAGATCTTATCTAACATCAATGTTGTAAGTTCATTGATAAAAAGAGCACTCTCTTTGGCATTATTGAGATGCTCTTTGAGTCTTTTATCTACTATCTGCTCCTCTAAAAGCTCTAAAGAGCCTTGAAGGGTATTTGATGGGGTACGGATATCATGGATAAAGTTTGCCATACTTAAAAGGATCTCATCAGGTGATTCTTCTATCTCTTGCTGCTCTTGCAGTTTTTGAAAGTTTTGAAGTGTAGCATCTATAGCTTTTTGACCAACAAACATTGTATCATCAACATCTTTATTTTCTTGATCGTGCATCCTATAAAGTATACTTACAAGAAATGGTGTTAACATCTCTAGATATTCAAGATCGGTTCTTGTAAATTTTTTAGGTTTGTTGCTAGAGGTATATGCTGTTACAATTCCGACAAACTTTTCATTATGTAAAAGTGGGACTATTATTTTTGATTGTATTTTAATCCCATCAGGATTATCAATAGCATGGATATAATCAGTATCACTTGAGAGATAGTTGTAAATTTTTGATTCTTTTGTCATAAAAGACTTATAGATAATCCCTATCTTCTCTTCCATATAGAGAATATTACACTGTTGACTATCTCTATTGCGTAGCAGTGCCATATTTTTTTCTTGATAGTACCAAAGAGAACAAAACTCTGCTTCAAGAAGTGTTGTAACAAGATTTTCTGCAAGTGCATTGATCTGTGCATACTCTTTGGAGTTTTGTATCTTTTTATCTGTAGTTCTTAAAAGTTTTTCTAAAAATTGTTTTTCTAAATATTTCAAAATTTACAGACCTTTGATATGTTTTTTTGAATTGTACAAGAAAGAAGTGAAACAAAGGTGAATAGTAAGTAATAACCTAAAAGAGTTATCTGCAGAGTAATCTGCAGATAGATTATTTTGGTTGTTTACGTGAATGACGTTTACGCTCTGTTTCTGTAAGGAATTTTTTACGGATACGGATAGACTCTGGAGTAATCTCAAGAAGTTCATCATCTTCGATCCACTCAAGTGCACGCTCAAGTGACATATCACGTGGTGGAACAAGTTTGATCGCTTCATCTGCACCAGATGAACGTACATTTGACTGAGCTTTCCCTTTGATAGGGTTTACTGTGAGGTCATTTGATTTTGCATGCTCACCAATGATCATACCCTCATACACTTTTGTTTGAGGCTTGATGAAAAGTACCCCTCTGTCTTGAAGGTTAAAGAGTGAATAAGCAAGTGCTTCACCATTTTCCATAGAGATAAGTGCACCATACTGACGAGACTCAACAGCACCACTAAATGGTCTAAACTCTAAGAAAGAGTGGTTCATTACACCCTCACCTTTTGTATCTGTAAGGAATTGTCCACGGAACCCAATAAGTGCACGAGCAGGGATCTCAAACTCAATACGTTGGAAACCTTGACCCATAGGAAGCATAGATTTCATCTCAGCTTTACGTTTACCAAGACGCTCAATTACTGTACCACTTAGATCTTCTGGAACATCGATTACAAGGTGCTCAAACGGCTCACATTTTACACCATTGATCTCTTTTACAATAACCTCTGGACGAGAGATAGAAAACTCGAAGTTTTCACGACGCATATTTTCAGCAAGTACAGTGATTTGAAGCTCACCACGTCCACTTACTTTAAATTTACCCTCACCAACAGTCTCTAACTTCATCGCAACATTTGTACGCATCTCAGCTTCTAGTCTGTCTTTGAGTTTGTTAGAAGTAACGTGTTTACCCTCTTGACCAGCAAGTGGAGAGTCATTTACAGCAAATACAACTGTAAGTGTCGGCTCCTCGATGTGCATAGGATCAAGTGCAACAGGGTTTGTAGGATCTGCAATAGTATCACCAACATCAACTGTCTCCATACCTGCAAATGCAACGATATCACCAGCTTCAGCTTCATCAATCTCCATACGGTTAAGTCCGTGAAAACCGATAAGTTTAGAAATCTTACCTTTGATCATCTCACCATCAGCTTTTGCAAGCATAACATTATCACCTTTTCTAACTGTACCATTGAAGATACGGCTGATTCCGATTTTACCTACATAGTTGTCATAATCAAGTGTAAAAACCTGTGCTTGAAGGTCATTTCCTGCATCACCCTCTGGCTCTGGAACTTCGTTGATGATAGTTTCAAAGATACACTCAAAATCTCCACCCTCTTCATCCATATCAAGCTTTGCAATACCATCACGTGCTGCTGCATAGATAACAGGGAAATCTTGTTGCTCATCTGTTGCACCCATATCAGCAAACAGGTCAAACATCTCATCAACAACACGATCAGGCTCAGCTGAAGGTTTGTCAATTTTGTTAATAACAACGATAGGTTTTTTACCAAGTGCAAGCATCTTTTTAACAACGAACTTAGTTTGTGGCATAACACCTTCATAAGCATCAACAAGTACTAAAACACCATCTACCATCTTAAGTACACGCTCAACCTCACCACCAAAGTCGGCGTGGCCCGGAGTATCGATAATATTAATTTTATAATCTTTGTAACGGATAGCTGTATTTTTTGAAAGGATCGTGATTCCACGCTCTTTTTCTAAATCGTTGCTGTCCATAGCACGTTCATCATGTTGCTCATGTGAACCAAAAGTACCAGACTGCTCTAAGAGTCCATCAACCAGTGTAGTTTTACCGTGGTCAACGTGAGCGATTACGGCAATATTTCTAATTTTTTGCATTGTGCAGTTTCCTTAGGGAAAATTTTGTCGCGATTATACCTAAATAAAAGTTATATCTTTGTAAAATGGCATTGTTAATTTCCTCTATCTATCGTTTAAAACACTAATCGTTCTAAATAACAGAAAGATTTCGTATATATTTTCTACATAATATTTGATTTTTCAAATAAATTATAAAATATATTTACAAAATAAAATAATTGATATCTAATAAAAAAGAGAAAAATGATTGACTTTCCAAATAATATACAAAATATCTTTGATAAATTAATTGAAAACGGGATAAAACCCATAGTGGTTGGTGGATATATCAGAGATTTTCTTTTAAAAAAAGATTCAAAAGATATCGATGTTGAACTTTATAACCTCTCCTCTTTGGAACAATTAGAACAAATTTTACAAAATTTTGGTACACTAAAAAGTGTTGGAAAAAGTTTTGGTGTCTTAAAACTCGCATCTAAAGATTATGAGATAGATTTTTCACTTCCTAGAAATGACTCAAAAATAGCACAGGGTCATAAAGGGTTTCTCATTACTATTGACACCTCTTTAAACTTTACACAAGCTGCAAGAAGAAGAGACTTTACTATCAATGCTATAGGTTTTGATACTACATCAAAAAAACTTCTTGATCCTTACAATGGTGTTGATGATATAAAAAATAAAATTCTGCGTTGTGTTGATGCAACAACATTTGTAGAAGATCCTCTACGTTTTATGCGTGCTATTGGTTTTGCAACCCGTTTTGAATTTACAATAGAAAAAGAGCTTTTCTCTCTTTTAGAATCGATGATAAATGCAAACCTTCTTGAAGAACTCCCTCAAGAGAGAATCTTCACAGAGTTAGAAAAGATACTCTTAAAAGCTAAAAAACCATCTTATGCTTTTTTCCTTATGCAACAACTTCATCTACAAACATATCTTCCACATAAAGATTCGCTCAGAGCACTCGATCTTTTATCCCCTAAAGATTTAACTCTCTCTTTTGCTATCTTGGCTTATAAACAAAAATACAAAGAGAAGTTTCTCTCTTTGTTTACCCATAAGAAAAGTGCTATTAAAACAGCTTCTTTACTTGCACAACATCTAGAAGATTTCTCTTTTGACAACTTAAGTAACTATCAACTTTACAAGATAGCTATCGATGTAAAACTAGAACAGTTTTTCTCTTTACTTTATGCTTTTTTTCCTCAAAAAAAGTATAAGATTCAACATTTAAGTGCAAAAGCAAAAGAACTCTCAATTCTTCATCATCCTCTCAAACCCATCATACAAGGAAAAGATCTACTTTTATTAGGGATGAAACCATCGCAACACTTTTCTAAAATCTTAAAACATATTTATGAACTTCAAATGATGGAAAAGATAACTACAAAAGAGGATGCTCTTAAAGAGGCAAAAAGATACCTTTAGTCATTTTGACCCAAGATATCCATTTTTGCTTTGAGATTTGACATTTTGTTGATATTTTTGAGTGAAATCTCAACTGCATCACTTAAACGTGAAGCATAAATCTCTTTATGCTCCTTATCGTATGAAGTGATAAGTGTCATATATGTTTCAAGAAATTTTTGCAATCTATCAACAGCTTCAAAAGTGATACGTTGACTTTTAGATATAAGAAGAACTAGCTCAAATGCTTTTCTTTTTTTCGTATCCATATCATCTTGTTGGATATAAAGTGTATTTGTTTGAGGATGAGGGGTGATGAGTTTATCTAAAACAGCAATCAGTCCCTCTTCACTCAAAGGGATTGGACCATTGTTGTTTACAAAAGAGCGCATCTCTGTAAGGTTCATCTTTGAGACTTTATTTATTATCTCAAGATGCTCTTTTGTTTGTTCTGATTCACCCTCTTTCTTTTTACCTAAAATTTTACTAAACATTCTTTTACTCTTTTTCCATCTTTGAACTATCTATCTCTATAACTGTATGTACATTTCCACGTGGATTGTAATCAGCCACTATCTTCATATATTTTGGTTTGAGTTTACGCTCTAACACCTCATAGATCTCATTTGCAGAGTTCTCATGAGAGATGTGACGATCACGAAATGAGTTGATATAAAGTTTGATAGCTTTAAGCTCTACAACCCACTCATCTGGGGTGTACTCTAAATAGATAGTAGCATAGTCAGGATACCCACTACGTGGACATAAACAAGAAAACTCTGGAAGTGTCATCTTTATCAAATAATTACGTTTATGCTCATTTGGCCAAATCTCCAAATCTTTCTCAACATCAAATTCACTAACTATTTTTTCACCATATTTCATTTTTTTCCTTTTTTGTTAAAGTTTTTCTAATTCACTGAGTATTTTACCCTGAACAAAATCGATCCCTATCTTTTTTGCTTGAGTTAACACTTGTTCATCTTCTATATTTTTCATCCATATAGAACAACCTTTTTGATGTGCCATTACACAAAAGCCCTCTATGACACTTTGATGTTCAGCAAACTTCTCACGATGTGAATAGTATGTATCTAAACGCACCATATCGACATCTAACTCTCTCATATATAAAAAACTTGTATGGTATGATCCCAATCTATCAATAGCAATCAAAACACCAAGATTTTTCAACGATTTAATAATAGTATTAAACCTTTTTGTATAAGAGTAATACTCATGCTCCACAAGAACAAACACAATTTTTTCAAAGTACCCTTTATACTCTTGCAATAAAGATCTTAAAAAACTTAAAAACTCATCATTTCTTAGTGAAGATGGAGTGATAGGCAATGCAATCTTTTGTGTAAGATATTTTTTATGATGGAAAAATATCTCCTCTAAAACCATCTTTTCAAACGCAACAACCAACCCTAACTTACTCATAATCTTTTTATATTTTTTAGGGTAGAGGTATTTTCCATTTTCAAGCTTAAGATAGATAAAATACTCACGAAAAGATGACTGATCTTTTTGAAAAACATCTTGATAATGGATAACAATAGATCTTTGGTTGATCGCTTCGATTACTAAAAGCTCCAAATCATTTGGATCTATACTCTCATCATCATTTTTTATCTGCTTTTTGATCATCTGAAGTTCAAAAAGATGTTCTATGAGATAGTTTAGATCTTTTGAATAGTTTGTATCGGTAATAGCTCCTGAAACTTTTATCTCTATATCTTCAAGTTTGAGTTCATTTGCTTTGAGATAGAGCATCTCCATCATTGTTTTAAACTTCTCTTTTCTCCCCTCAAGTCCAAGAAGAAAATCTCCACCTTTGAGATGACCTATAGGGATATCACTCATCCCTTCATTTTCGAGATACTCCCCTACCCATTGAGTAACTTTTTGCAAAACTCTATCACCATTTTGCAAACCATACTGCTTGTTAATATCATCAATATTATCAATACTTAAAAGTACAACTGTATATTCTTTGTTTGTTTTTATCTTTTTTTCAATATATTTTAAAAGATATTCACGTGAAAAGGTATTTGTAACACTCTCTGTAATCTTTTCACTAAAACCACTATAGATAATGTAAAAAATAAAGTAGATACTAAACGCTACAATCAACACCGCCTTAAAATAAAAAACAGCATCAACAGCAGAAGGGTTATTGATAATTGTAGTAAAAAGGAGAACTATCACCAAAGCAAAAATAGGAAGACCAATGCGAAGTGCGAGCCTAAAACGGTATTCCCTCTCTTTTTTCTCTGGTAATAACATAGCTTACGTTTTATACGTCGAGGTGTTTTACATCTTTTGCATGTGTTTCGATGTAGTTACGGCGAGGCTCAACCTCATCACCCATAAAGAGTGTAAATGCATCAGATGCAACCTCAGCATCTTCAATAGTTACTTGTAAAAGTACACGGTTCTCAGGTGTCATTGTTGTCTCCCAAAGTTGCTCTGGGTTCATCTCACCAAGACCTTTGTAACGTTGAATATATGATCCTTTTCGTGCATAATCTTTGATCGCTTCAAGTACATCTAAAATATCTTCATCAAAATTCAAATCCCACTCTTGAATCTTTCTGTAAACAAAATTTGCTTCTGTAAAGTGTGGTGCAGAGAACAGCTCATCATTGATAAGAAGTTCCTCCATACCCCCTTGTGTTTGCACAAAAAGGTGGATCTCATTTGTCTCTTCGTTAATAGTATGTGTAAGGATGTTGTTATCGATCCCTTTTAAAAACTCTTCAACTTTACTAAAAAGCTCTTTTGCACCAAGAGAGATAAGATCAGGATTTTCAATAAAATAACGGATAAGATCCACAAGTGCATAGCGACGCTCAAGAGCATCAAGACTACCTGCATAGTGATCTACCATCTTAAAAAAGGCAACAAGATCGTTGTGACCAAGTGTTTGCTCCTTAAGATAGTCTATCCCATTATCGATAAGGAAGTCATTCATCTCACGATCATCTTTAAAGTAGATCTCTTTTTTCCCTTTCTTATAACGATAAAGTGGTGGCTGAGCAAGGTAGAGATACCCTTTTTCTACAACATCACGGAAATGACGGAAGAAGAATGTAAGTAGAAGTGTCTGAATATGGCTTCCATCAACATCGGCATCGGTCATGATGATGATCTTGTGATAACGCAGTTTCTCTTCGTTATACTCTTCACCGATCCCACAACCCATCGCTGTGATCATATTTGTAATCTCATCAGATTTTAAAATTTTCTCTAAGCGTGCTTTTTCAACATTGAGTATCTTACCTTTAAGTGGCAAGATAGCTTGAAACACTCTATCACGCCCCATTTTTGCTGAACCACCCGCAGAATCCCCTTCCACCAGGTAAAGTTCACAGATACTTGCATCTTTACTTTGACAATCAGCTAACTTTCCAGGGAGAGTTCCCACTGTCATGTTGTCTTTTCTACGTGTAAGTTCACGCGCTTTTTTCGCAGCTTCACGACCACGAGCAGCCATAAGAGCTTTTGCTACAATAGCTTTAGCCTGAATAGGGTTCTCTTCAAAGTATTTGCTAAGTGCTTCACCCGTTGCTTTTTGGATCAGTGGTCTTACGTAAGTGTTTCCAAGTTTTCCTTTTGTTTGCCCTTCAAACTGAGGCTCAGGAACACGAGCAGAAACAATAGCGATAAGCCCCTCTTTGACATCATCACCAGAGATTTTTACATCTTTCTCTTTTGCTGCACCATTTTTGGAGTTGTAGTTTGAGATAACACGTGTTAAACCTGCTCGAAAACCTGCTTCGTGTGTACCACCGTTTGGAGTTCTAATATTATTTACAAATGAAGCGAGTTTTTCATCATAAGCATCGCTGTACATCAAAGCAATATCAAACTCTATATCTTCCACTTTTCCACTAAAGCTGTACACATCTGCAACAACCTGTTTTTTATTCATATCAGATACATACTGAGCAATACCACCTTCAAAATGGTACACCTCTTTAACACCACTTCTTTCATCATTGAACTTTATAGTGATAAAAGGATTTAAATATGCAAGCTCTTTAAAACGTTTCGCTAAGTAGTCAAACTCAAATGTTACAGTCTCAGTAAATATGGATGGATCAGCAGCAAATTCTATCGTTGTACCAGTTTTACGAGTTGTTCCTGTAACCTCTAAAGGTTTTTGTGGAATACCTTGTTTAAAATCTTGTTCATGGATTTTTCCATCACGATAGATTGTCATATAAAGATCACTTGAGAGAGCATTTACAACAGAAACACCAACCCCGTGAAGTCCACCTGAAACTTTGTAGGTATCTTTATCAAACTTACCACCGGCATGAAGTACTGTAAGAACAACTGTAGCTGCACTCATACCCTCTGTTGGGTGCATATCTGTAGGGATACCACGACCATTATCACTTACACGACATGTTCCATTTTTTGTAAGTGTTACTGTGATAGTATCACAATATCCAGCCATAGCTTCATCTATAGAGTTGTCAATAACCTCATATACTAAGTGATGAAGACCTCTATGACCAGTATCACCAATATACATCCCAGGGCGTTTACGAACTGCTTCTAATCCTTTGAGGACTTTAATATTACCAGCACCGTAGTTTTCGTTTTGATCCATTCAAATACTCCATCGCCATTACTTTTGGCATAATTGGACTTATTTTATCTAAAATTATCTAAAAATAATATTTAAAGGGTAGATAAACTATAATAGAGGGATGAAAAAGAGTATATTAATTTTACCAGCAATGCTGATGAGTCTTCAACTTTGTGCCAACGAATGGCAATTACAAAACCTACAGTTTATTACTGAAAATGATGGTGATTTTAGAGAAGATAGAGAGTACACCTATGGGGGAAGTTTAGGTGCTTTGTTTTTAACCAATAAAAAAAATAATAAAGCCGAATATATATCTTTTCATTTTGCACACCAAATGTACACACCTGATGATTTTGAATCAGCAGATCTTCAGGTTGATGAGAGACCATATGCTGGATATATGTACCTTATGAGCGATCTAAGTTGGGTAGATAACACTACACTTGATTCTTTGAGTTTTGAAGTTGGTGTAGTAGGTCCAGCAGCACAAATGGAGGGTATCCAAAAGATGATCCACGATCTCATTGGTTCACCTGAACCTCAAGGCTGGGATCATCAACTTCAAAATGAACTGATACTTCAAATCAACTATGAACAAAAAAACTATCACAACAAATATCTAGTTTCTCAGTACGGATTTGAACTTGGAAACAGATCTATAAAAGCTTTTGGCGGTGTACTTGCTCGTTGGGGGAAAAATATTCCAAAAGATTTTGGAACTTACAATATTCAGAGTATGCATGATTCTAAAATCCTACTTACTTCAACAAAACAAAACTCTCAAATAAGTTACTATCTTAACTTTTCACTCAAAGCAAATCTTATTGCAAGAGATATCTTTTTAGATGGCAATACATTTCGCAATAGCCATAGTGTAGATAAGAATTATGCTACATTAGATATTGGATATGGTTTTTCATGTGCTTATGAGAATTTTACATTTGATTATCTAAGAGAACACTCTACAAAAAAGTATAAAACACAAGATAAACTCCATAGTTATGGATCATTTATCTTTGGATATTACTTTTAAAACTCTATATTTAGCCACACACCATAATCGAGTTGAGAAAACTGTTGTGGCTTTCTCAAATGAAGATCATATTGTTGTTTTTCCTGCTCTCTTGAGAGTTGGTATGTTTGAAACCTCATTGTAACACTCAAATCTAGCCAGCTTGAGAGTCCATTTGCCATATTTCCAAATGGATCTATAAAAAAGTAACTTATATTTCCCAGAGTTTTTGATCCCCATACTTCACCATTGTTTTTATCGATCTCTTTTCCAAGATAATAAAAATACTCTCCCATAAGAGAACCTATGATTGGTGTAGAGAAAAGATCTTGCCAAGATGGGATCTCAGCAAAAGCTTCATACCCATACTCCCAAATAAATGTTGATAGAAAAACAGAGTATGCAAAAGAACCACCAGGTGAGATACCATAGTTCCTTGCCATAGTATAATACCATGCACCAGAAACAGGATGCCCTATATAGTTGATAAAAAAGTCATCTTTATCCCAAACAGGTCCAGCTGCAACATTCTCTTTCCATTTTTCATCAAGAGGTTTTTCATTTAATGAGTCTTTATCCCATTTACTGACTGACTCTGGCATAAGAGCTAGTGCAATAATAGTACTTATAAGAGTCATTTGAAGATAAAGTGTTCCCTCAGCAAGATCTCTTTGGGGTTGTGTTAGTTGATCGTTTATATTGATATCTCTAGATATGTAGTCTTTATAATAATCACTATCTAAAGAGATATATTTTTTTTTGAGTAGAGAACTGTTTTGATAATTTTTCACCTCTTTTGCCAAATCAACATCATAAGATGTTAATTGTGCAAAAAGAAGAGAAGGTAAGATAAAAAATATTAAAAGTATTTTCATTAAAATTTAAAATCTATATAACAATAGGCATAACAACAGTTTTAAAATTCTCATCAGTTAAAACAAAAGGAAGATTACTCTCATTGAGACTTATAGTAAACTCTGAAGAGTTTATAGAGTTTAAAAAGTCTAAAAGGTATCTAGAGTTGATCGCTAAAGAAAATGGTGTTGTAAATGGTGTTGTAAAATTGATCTCTGTTTTTGCTTCAATATTATCATCACTAAGTGATTCAAATGATATAAGATTTGAAGAGAATGTAATCTTTACATCAGATGAGATGGTAGTGATCTGTTTAATAGAATCAATCATAACAGCTTTAGGAAGAAGTAGTGTATGTGCTACCTCTTTTGGAATGATACGTGTGTACTCTGGAAATTTACCATTGATAAGTTTTGTAAAAAATGTGTATTGTTGAGAATGGATAATGAGATTTGTCTCATCATAGTAAAGTTCAATATTGTCAAAGAAAAGTTTTTGAATCTCAATTATCGCTTTTTTAGGGATGATTAGTGAGAGTTCCCTTTCATTTTGTTTTTTGATGTGAACAACAGCTAAACGGCGAGTATCTGTTGAAGCAAAGTTGATGACATCTTTTTGGATATCTATTAAAGCACCATTAAGTTCAAACTTAGGGTTGTTTGTATCGATAGCAGGTGTAATTTTTTTAAGTGATTCTATAAGTGTGTGTGATTCTATAGAGATTCTTGGTTTACCCTCATAAGATGGAAATTTAGGAAATTCTTCATATGAAAAAGTTGGTAGCTTAAAATTTGAGTGTGCTTGAGAGATATGAAGCATATTATTTTTAACTTCTAAGTTGATATCACCATCTTTGAGAATTCTAACGATATCGAGAAACTTTTTACCATTAGCAGTAATACTACCATCTTGAGTGATATTTACTTCAGTTGTATTTACCATAAACCCTATCTCAAGATCTGTTGCTTTGAGAGTCAAAGAGTTGTTAGAAGCATGAAGATACACATGTGATGTGATTTGTGAAGTATCTTTTTTTTCTAAAAAAGGTCCAGCATGAATGAGTATATTTTCAATGACTGATTTAGGTATGGTGATAATCATTTTAAATTCCCTATATATTTAAATAATTTTAGTATTAGTAGTAGGTGCAAGTGAATACGTGAAAACACAAGCATAAGCCCTACTTTTGGAGGTAAAATAGCGTGATGAGTCTTTAATGTTTCATTCACGCCTATTCACTTTTACAATTATATCTTTTTTTTTACTTTAATGAGAATCAAATTTAATTCGATGCAGTGATTTTATTTGTCAACTCTTCTATTTTGACTTTAAAATCTTCATCTTCTTTGATAAGATCGTTTATTTTTTTGATGGTATGACTAATAGCTGTGTGGTCTTTCATACCAAAATATTGTGCAAGTTGAGGCATAGTATTTTGTGTTAGCTCACGGCAGATATAGATGCTTATACGTCGTGCATACACAAGGTTTTTGCTTCTCCCTTTGCTTTTAATCTCACTTGGTTTGATGTTAAGATCTTTAGCTACAGTCTCTACAATCATATTCATATCTATGTTTGCTCTATTTTCATTGATCTGGTCTTTGAGTACATTTTTTGTAAACTCAAGGTCGATATCTACATGCATAAGTTGTGAATATGCATGTAGTTTTGAGAGAATCCCTTCTATCTCACGAACATTACTGTCAATCACCGTAGCGATATAGTTGACTATATCTTTTGAGAGTTTTACTTTGTTGATTTCACATTTTTTCTCAATGATGGCGATTTTAGTCTCAAGTTCAGGGGGTTGAATATCTGCAACAAGTCCCCACTCAAAACGGCTTTGAAGTCTTTTCTCAAGTCCACCTATCTTTTTTGGGTGTTTATCTGCTGTGAGAATAATCTGTTTTCCAGCACCTTTGAGTGCTTCAAAAGTGTGGAAAAACTCCTCTTGGATCGTTTCTTTGTTTGAGAGAAACTGAATATCGTCGATAAGAAGTACATCACACTTACGGTACTTTTCTTGAAAGCGCTCCATAGTTTTGTTTCTTACATGGCGAATAAACTCATTTAAAAACTGCTCAACTGTGGTGTAGATAACTATTTTACCTTCATTCTGAAACACATTTCCTGCAGCTTGCATAAGGTGGGTTTTCCCAAGCCCTACACCACCATAGATAAAAAGCGGGTTGTACACTTTTCCTGCATTTTCACTTACACTCTTTACTGCGGCATAGGCAAACTGGTTAGATCCACCAACCATAAAGTTATCAAAAGAGTGTGATGGGTTTAAAAGGGAGTTTATTGCTTTTTGTTCAGGTTGTTTTTTTGTTTTGAGTTTTTCTGTACGATTTTTGAGTGTTACTTGTACATTGACTTTGTTACCTGTCTTTATTTCAAAGAGATGAGCTATCTTACTTGCATATTTATTTTTAATCCAGTTGATTACAAGTGCGTTATGTGCATAAAAAATAGCTACATCACTGTTTGATTTTTTCACATCGTATGTGAGATGTTTAATGTAGCGGTTATACTCCGATTCTGTGAGTTCCTCTTTGAGTGCTTCTAATACTTCTTGACCAATATTCACATAAGACCCTGTTTTTTAATATATTTGTGAATAATACACTTACAATCCATAAAATAGGGTTAAAGAGGATGTGAATAACTTTTTCATTCACGTTTTAGATATAATTGCAAAAAAATATTTTGGAAATTGTATGGTTATACTTGGAATCGATCCAGGCACTAGAAATATGGGGTTTGCTCTTATCCGTTTGGAAAAAGGGAAAATCTCTTTGGTTGAGGCAGGACTTATCAAAATGAAAGCAGAAAATCTACAATTTCAAATACCACAGATGGTAGAGGGGTTGGAGAGACTTTTTTCAAATTATGAGATTGATGAGGTAGCTGTTGAAGATATCTTTTATGCTCATAACCCTGCAACTACTATCAAACTTGCTCAGTTTCGTGGGGCTATTATGTTAAAACTGCTTCAAGAGTTTGGGCAATTTAGTGAATACACAGCACTTCAGGTAAAAAAAGCACTTACAGGTAAAGGTAAAGCAACAAAAGAGCAGGTCAATTTTATGGTTAAACGCCTTTTGGGGATCAAAAAAGAGATAAAACCTTTAGATATCTCTGATGCTATGGCAGTTGCGATAACACACTCACAAAGAGTAAAACATCAAAAAGGATCAAAGTAGTGAAAAAACTTTTTTTAACACTAGGTCTTACACTCTCTCTTTATGGTTCGATGAGTATTCAAGAAGCTTGGAAGAGTTTAGAGTCAAACAACAATGGTATAAAAGCCTCTTTAGATGATGAACGTATAGCCCAAAATAAAAAATCATCTGCAACATCTATGTATCTTCCAGCGATCACTGTTGTTGGAAGTTATACACACCTTAGTGATCCGATAAAAGTTGAAGATCAATTTAAAGGACCAATTACAGGTAATATCTACCCTTTTGAGGTTGATCTTTCCCAAAAAGATGTTTTTTTAGCAGATCTCAATATGTTATGGCCACTCTACACAGGTGGTAAGATAGATGCAGCACAGATGATTTACAGTGCAAAGAGTGATGAAGCAAAAGCAAAAAGTGAGATGAAAAAGGATGAAGAGTTTTTAAAACTTGTAAAGTATTACTATGGTGCTGTTGTTGCACAGGCATTGTATGAGACACGTTTACAATCCAAAAAGGCTCTTCTTCTTCACTATAAAAATGCACAAAAACTTAAAGAAAATGGTCAAATCGCAAAGATAGAGCTTTTAAATGCAAAAGTAAAACTTGATGGTGCTACAACACAAACACTCAAAGCAAAACACAAGTATGAGATAGCACTCTCAGCTTTAAGTCATCTTGTAGAACAAAAGATAACCCCATCCTCTCCACTTTTTGTAAATGGTGTTGAAAAAGAGGAGGAGTATTATAAACTTCAAACAGAGCAAAACTATGCGGGGTTGGATATTCTTTTAGCTAAAGAGAAACAATCACAAGCACTTGTAAAGATAAAAAAAGCCGCATGGCATCCAGAGGTAGTAGGATATGCAAACTATAACCTTTATAAAGATGATTCTATCTTGAGCAAATCATTACCTCAATGGTTTGCTGGAGTTGTTGTAAAGATAAACCTACTTCAAAGAGAAGATAGGGGTGAGGAGATAGAGATCGCAAAACTAACAAATGCAAAAGTGAAACATCTCTATAAAGAAGCTTTGCAAAATCTCTCTTTGCTTGTTGAGAAAACATACAAAGAGATGGAAGCAGCACAAGAGGAGTACTTCTCTTTAGATTCCTCTTTAGAGTTGGCAGAGCAAAATTATCATCTACGTGAGATATCTTTTCAAGAGGGACTAAGCACTTCTGTAGAGCTTGTTGATGCACAGATGTTTTTACTTGGTGCAAAAACAAAAAAACTCAATGCTGCTTATGAATATGTACAAAAACTCTCACAACTGTGTGTGCTTAGTGGTGAGAGGGAGATGTTTTTTAAATTGATGCAAGAGAGTGGAGAGAAAGATGAAAGATAGATTTGTTATAGGTGTTATTGCGTTTGTAAGTGCAATGTTTGTTTGGGTAGGTTACAGTTTTTACAAAGCATACCAACCAAAACCGATAGTTTTACAAGGTGAGATAGATGCACAAAGCTACAATGTATCTTCTAAACTTCCAGGAAGAATACTCAAGATCTATGTAAAAGAGGGTCAGATGGTTGAGGTTGGTGATGAGATCTTCTCCATAGCATCACCAGAAGTTGAAGCAAAACTCAAACAGGCACAAGCTGCCAAAGCTGCTGCCAAAGCACAAAAACAACAAGCACACAAAGGTGCAAGAAAACAAGAGATCAAAGCTGCATTTGAGCAATACTACAAAGCAAAAGCAGCTCAAGAGTTGATGGAAAAAACATACAAAAGGGTACAAAAACTCTACGATGAGGGTGTTGTTTCAGAACAAAAAAGAGATGAAGTATATACAAAATATAAAGCATCTCAATACACAACAAACGCAGCATATCAGATAGCACAGATGGCTAAAGAGGGTGCAAGAGTTGAAGTAAAAAAAGCTGCAGATGCACAAGAGAGAGTCTATGAGGGAAAAATAGATGAGGTAAATGCTTATCTTAAAGAGACAAAGCAGTATGCATTTCATAAGGGTGAGGTTGAGCGTATCTTGATCCATGAAGGGGAACTCTCTCCAACAGGTTTTCCAGTTGTTAGTTTGTTAGATATGGATGATAGCTGGGTGAGAGTGAGTGTTAGAGAGGATTATCTGCACTACTTTACAAAAGGGAACAAAGTTACTGCAAAGATACCTGCACTTGGAGATAAGTTGTACGATTTTGAGGTGAGCTATATCGCTCCTCAAGGGGATTATGCAACATGGAAAGCAACAGAGAGTGGAAAAGGTTTTGATATGAAAAGCTTTGAAGTACACCTAAAACCGTTGCAAAAAATCAAAAATCTTCGTGTTGGGATGAGTGTTCTCATCAAACTTGGAGAGTAGATGTTTCAAAGCTTTAGAGATGCTCTTTTTGATGAGTTAGTAAGTATAAAGTCGTCAGTTTATAAACTTTTACTTTTAACACTTCTTCCTCTCTTTAGCTTTTTTTTACTGGTTGCTATCTTTTATGATGGTGTTTTGGAAAATATTGCTGTGGTGGTTGTAGATAATGACAAATCTTCACTCTCAAGAAGAGTTATTCACGCCATAGATGATACAAAAACACTTGATGTAAAGTATAGAGTAGATGATACACATCAAGCACTTAATCTTATAAAAGATGCACAGGCTTATGCTGTGATTGTTATCCCTAAAAATTTTTATACCGATGTTATGTTACATAAACAACCAATAGTGAGTGCACTTGTAAATACACAGTATATACTTGTAGGAAAGATTATTACAGCAGCACTCAATAGTGCTGTATTGAGCAGTGCCGGTGAGGTGGAGTTTGTACAACATTTGGCTGAAGTGATGCAACCAAGTCAGAGTATAGCACTTATTTCACCTGTTGGGATGCAGATAACTCCACTTTTTAACACTTATCAGAACTATTTTTATTTTCTTGTATCTGCTCTTTTACCAGCTTTGTGGCAGATATTTATTGTTGTTGCAACCGTTGTGTGTTTTGGAGAGATTATAAAAGCTAAAAAAGAGAAAGAGTATTTTCATACAGATACTTTTGTGAAGATTTTAGGAAGGGTCGCACCTTATACTTTTGCATACTTTCTTTTAGCCTGTGTTTATCTGTTTTATATCTATGGTGTTAAAGGATGGGCATTTGAGGGCTCTATGAGTATAGTTTTGTTTGGAGCTTTTTTAACCGTAGTAGCTTATCAGGGGATCGCTTTGCTTTTTTTGGTGAGTGGTTTTGACTATGCACGTGCTTTGAGTTTGGGAGCGGTTTATTCTGCACCTGCGTTTGCATTTTTAGGGGTGACATTTCCTCTAAACAATA